>CAMNPN010000039.1 GCA_946548085.1 uncultured Prevotella sp.
GGATACATCAGCATGTGATTGTCGCTCTGGAAACCGGCCTCTACCATGGCAGGGAAGTTACGGCTCTGCTTACCTGTTTTATTGATGGGGATGCAGAGGGGTGCAAGACCAGGAAGGTTCATCAGGATATCATTTACAAGATAACGGAACCGACTGTCGTAATGCCTACCGATGATGCTACCTAAAGCCACACCGTCGGCACCGCCGAGGGGATGATTGCTGACAAAGGTGTATAACTTTCCGTCATCCTTGTCGGGAAGGTTCTCCTCACCCTCCAACTCAAGCGTCATATCGAGGTAGCGCACGCACTCTTCGAGCCACTCCGTACCTGTGAGATGACGACTCTCCCACAAATACCGGTTCACCTCATCCTGGTGCAAGATATGTTTGAGCCAGCTGACCACAGGGGATGGAACCCATTTGGCCTTGCTGCCCATCTTTGCCTTCAGAATGCTCTCTACGTCGACTGTCTTTTCAGTTATTTGATCCATGATGTTAGAAACAGTATGCAAAAATACAAATTTATTTGGATAATGGTGGCTTTTTATTGAAAAATGTTCAAAAAACTATGATTTATGTAGTAAAATGTTGCTTTCAAGGTAAAGGAGTTCAGCAGTTATGGGGTTATTGTGTTATGCACAAAACAGCACTTTTGTGTAAAAAATCAAGAAAAATTGCAGTTTTTTGATATTTTTGTGGAGAAAAGTGGTGGAAAGTGGAGGAAAAGTTGTATCTTTGAAGCCGAATTCACATATTAATAAGTACGCATGCGATTTTTAGGTAATATAGAAGCAAAAACAGATGCGAAAGGACGTGTTTTCCTTCCGGCGATATTCCGCAAGGTGCTGCAGGCAGCGAGCGAGGAATCGTTGGTGATGCGAAAGGACGTGTTCCAGCCTTGTCTGGTGCTCTATCCGGAATCGGTATGGAACGAGCAGATGGACACCATGCGGAAAAGTCTGAACCGCTGGAACCGCGAAGAGCAGGAAATCTACCGTCAGTTCGTGAGTGATGTGGAGCTGGTAACGCTGGATGGCAACGGAAGGTTCCTGATACCCAAACGTTACCTGAAGATGGCTGATATTGAGCAAGGTATCAAGTTCATCGGCATGGGCGACACCATCGAGATATGGAGCAGCGCCAAGACCGAGAAGCCGTTTATGGATCCAGATGACTTTGGAAAAGCGCTGGAGAGAGTGATGGCAGGCTCCGTCACAAATGATGATAATGAATAAATGACAAATGAGATAGTGTATCACGTACCGGTGCTCTTGAAGGAGAGCGTTGACGGATTAGCAATCCGTCCCGACGGCATCTATGTGGATGTGACGTTTGGGGGTGGCGGGCACAGCAAAGAGATACTGCAGCGACTGGGCAAGAACGGTCATCTGTACAGTTTCGACCAGGATGCAGATGCAGAAAGGAATATACCAGGTGATGAGCGGTTCACCTTCGTTAGAAGTAATTTCCGCTACCTGCGCAACTGGATGCGCTATTACGGCGTGGAGCAGATAGACGGTCTGCTGGCCGACCTTGGGGTATCGAGCCATCATCTCGATGATGAGACACGCGGATTCTCGTTCCGCTTCGATGCCGCACTGGATATGAGAATGAACACAAAAGGGGGAACAACGGCAGCGGAGATCGTGAACAAGGCCGATGAGCAGAAACTGGCCGACATCTTCTACCTATACGGGGAACTGAAGAGCGCCAGGAGAATAGCAGCAGCCATCGTGAAGGCCAGGACAGCGAAGCCCATAGTAACCACACACGACCTGCTGCATGTCACCGAGCACCTGTTCCAGCGGGAACACGAGAAGAAAGATGCCGCCAGGATGTTCCAGGCACTGCGCATCGAGGTGAACCATGAAATGGATGCACTGAAGGAGATGTTGCTGGCTGCCACCGACCTGATCAAACCAGGCGGGCGCTTGTCGGTCATCACCTACCACAGTCTGGAAGACCGCATCGTGAAGAATGTCATGAAGGCGGGCAACACAGAGGGGAAAATACAACAAGATTTCTACGGGAGGATAGACACTCCCTTCAAGGCCGTGAACGGAAAAGTGATCGTGCCCAATAATGAGGAACAGCAAGAAAACCCGCGCAGCAGAAGCGCCAAGTTAAGAATTGCCGAAAAAGTATTACATACAACATGAATGAAGACAAAAGTCTTTTAAATCTGAATGAGAAAGCAAAGAAGGAGGATGCCCACGAGCAAGTCCCTGCGGGAGCAGGGAAGCTCGTGGAGCAGCCCGATGCTGTAAAAAACAACGGCAATGCGACGAAAGAGAAGGAGGAACCGCTCTCGCTGCAAGAAGCCTTCAAGGAACAGGCACGCGAGGACGAGCAGCCGATGTCGGCTACCTTCACACTGAGGAAGATCCTTGGTGGCGACTGGTTGACTACCGACTTCCTGAGACGGCAAATTGGGGTAATTCTGCTGATCGTAGGTTTCACCATCGTATATATATCCAACAGATACAGTTGTCAGAAGGATATGCTGGAAATAGACCGACTGAACAACGAACTGACGGATGCCAAGTACAAGGCGCTCTCCAGTTCAAGCGAGCTGACGGAGAAATGCCGCGAGAGTAATGTGCTCGAGATGTTACAGAACAACAAGGACAGTGTGCTGAAGATTCCTAATCAGCCACCTTATATTATATATACACCTTAGAATCATGGGCAGTCTCTTCGACAGAAAGAAAATCATACCTCGTTACAAGATCATCGGTTACCTGATGGTCTTGCTGGGCATCATGATCGTAGGTAAGGCGCTCTATACCGCTACGGTGAAGCGTGACTACTGGATGAAGGTGGCCGACCGTTTGAAGAGAGACAGTGTGGATGTAAAGCC
>CAMNPN010000040.1 GCA_946548085.1 uncultured Prevotella sp.
CAGGCCGTGCAGTTTATTTGGCCAAAAATAGTTAAGAATGGCGTAAGTTACTGATAATCAAGTTTAAGGCAAGTTTTCAACGAGGATGAGCATTGATAGGCTTCTGTAAGCCTATTTGTTCACCAACTCAAAAAGATTTGTGGATTTCGAAATAATTCATTAACTTTGCAGGCGAAAACTTCATATAGCGAATATTATGTTAAAAGTAATGAGACCCTTCACCATCTGGCTGTTCCTAAGCCTCCTTGTAGTATCCTGCTCGAAAGTTGATAACACAGGACTGGTTCCCGTGCCTGGCGAAGCATTTCGCGCCAAGCTGGCCAGTCTGAACTGGGGCACAGACACCACCTTCGTCTATGGTCACAAGACACCTGATGTCGATGCCATCACCTCATCGCTGTCGTACGCAAAACTCATGCGTACACTGGGATATAACTGCAAGGCCAAGGCATCCTCTGCCATCAATCGCGAAACAAGCTATATCTCAAAGCGGTTCGGTTTTGCCATCCCCGAACTGAAGACATCGGTAGAACCCAATACGCGACTCATACTGACCGACCATACTGACTACGCACAGTGCGTAGATGGTGCCAGAGAAGCGATTATCCTGCAGAAGATAGACCATCACATAGAAGGTGATATCGCCGACGCCACTATTCCTTTCGTCCGTCGGGAGATGGTTGGCTCCACGTGCAGCATCGTCTATGAATGTTACAAGGAACTCGGCGTAGCCATCGATGATGAGACAGCCAGGATCCTGCTGGCAGGCATCGTCTCCGATACGCGCAACCTCACAAAGACCACCACAAGAGGCATCGATTCCATCGCCTGGCAAGCCCTCGTGGCGCAGTTGCACCTGCAGGATCAGATAGCCGACATCAATCGGCAGATGGCAGAGGCTGCCTATAATTACGACGGAATGACCGATGCCGAGATCATGCTCTCTGACTATAAGGAATACGAGATAGGCCGTCGTCTGGTGGGCTTCGGGAGTCTGGCCTGCAAGGACGCTGAGATGAAACCGTTTATCGCTCGCATGCTTGCCGTCATGCCTGAGGTCATGAAGCAAAAAGGGCGCAACATGATGTTTGCCAAGATTGATAACCTTGTTGCAAATCCTGACCCCGCAGATGCAGATACCCCCTACATCGAAGAAGGGACTTATTTCATATATTATGGTGAAGGGGCAAAAGCCATTGCCGAATCCATCTTCGGCAGTTCGCTCTCAGAAGGTGTCACCTACACCTCTGAGAATCTGTCGCGCAAGCAGATTGTTCCCAAAATCACCGAACTGCTGCAGTAGTTCCGTGCAAAAGATAGTCATCCGTTGCAACGCGGATGACTATCTTTCTTCACATCAGGCCCTATTAAATTTTTCCTTTGGCCTCTTACATCTCGGACACTTCCAGTCCTCGTGCAATGCCTCGTCTACATACGTGATGTCACCATGCATCATGCAGAACAGGTCGCCCCATTCGGCAATCACGATGCTGTTGCCGCGAGTATGTCCCTTTGCCTTGATCATATAGACCCCGTCTACTATCTTCTGACTCTCTGGGAAGTTGTAGTACGCCCCGTCGGTAAACTCCACCGGCACCAGGTTGTTATTTTATTGATTGTTTCGGTATACCATGCAAAGATACAAAATATCTGCTTCATTCACTTTATCCTGCCCATAAAATGAGCATAGTTTAATATAATAAGGTGTCATCCTGTTACAGGATGACTTCCATCGTCGTCTTCTGTATGCCCATGCCCATGCTTTTGTAGAAGCTCAGGGCGGGGGTGTTCCCTTCCCATACGTTCAGGGTGATATTGTGGCAACCAATAGACTGTGCATAGTGGTGCACGTGCTCGTAGAGCGCCTTGCCTATGTGACGGCCTCGAGCGGCCTCGTCGACACAGATATCATCGATGTATAGCGTCTTGACATCCTGTAGCAGCGCATGGCCTTTTACCTCTGTTATCTGGCAGAAAGCATAGCCAAGGATCTGGCCGTCTTCGTAGACGAAAACAGGCTTCTGGTCGTCTGTGAGCAGTGCCTCGAGTTCGTGCTCGTCATACTTTGTAGTGTGGGGCTTGAATAAGTCTGGGCGTATCTCGTAGTGCACCATATTCACCTGGTGCAGCAGTTCGATTATACGCTTTACGTCTGTTTCGTTGGCTTTTCGTATCATTGTCGTTCGAGTGTTTAATTATTGAATCACAGGACAAAGGTATGAATATTTGCGTGATTATCGGCACTTTCGTGTCTAAATAATCCTTAAAAATGCGATGCGACGTGGTGGATTGTAGGCTATTATTTGTATTTTTGCATCGATGAAGACAGCTGTAGTAGGTGGCGGGGCGGCAGGATTCTTTTTGGCGGTGAACCTGAAGGAAGCGATGCCGGAGATGGCGGTGACCATCTTCGAGCGCAGTCATCATGTGCTTGCGAAGGTCGCTGTCTCTGGTGGCGGACGATGCAATTGTACGAACACTTTCGCTGAGGTGGGCGATCTCTCGGCGGTATATCCTCGTGGGCACCGTCTGATGAAACGGTTGATGAAGACCTTCGACCACCGTGATGCCTATCGGTGGTTCGAGTGCCACGGCGTGCCGCTGGTGACGCAGGAAGACCAGTGCGTGTTCCCTGCTGCCCAGGATTCGAAGGCCGTCGTCGATTGCTTCCTCTCTTTAGCCCGTCGCTACCAGATAGAGATTCGCTTAGGCGAGAACGTGTCCGATCTGTCTATGCTTACTGACTATGACTTCGTGGCTGTCACTACGGGCGGCTCCCCCTCTGACGAGGGTCTGGCGTGGCTTGGCAGCCTGGGGCACGAGATTGTGAAACCAGTACCCTCGTTGTTCAGCCTGCAGATGGGCAGCGAGGGACTGCGCGAGCTGATGGGGATCGTTGTCGGCGACGCAAGTGTACATATCCCAGGCACGAAGTTTCGTGCCGAGGGACCCTTGCTCATCACCCATTGGGGCGTGAGCGGGCCGGCCGTCCTGAAGTTGACGAGCTACGCCGCCCGTCACTTAGCGGAGTGCGGCTATCGTGGTGCCATCTCCGTGAACTGGGTGGGGTGCGATGAGGCTTGCGTGCAGTCGGTCCTGACGCAGACAGCCGCTTGCCAACCGCAGAAATTGTTGACGACGTTCTGTCCCTTCAACCTTTCCCTACGGCTGTGGAACCACTTGCTGGCAGAGGCTTTAGGCTCCAGATGCCAGATACGATGGGCGGAGATGGGGCGTAAGGATATGAACAGGTTGACGAACACGCTGGTGAATGCCACTTATCCGGTTACTGGGCGGGCACCCTTCAAGGATGAGTTCGTGACCTGTGGAGGGGTGTCGTTGAAGAGTGTCGACCCAAGCACGCTTGAGAGTCGGCATGTGCCTCGGCTCTATTTCGCTGGTGAGGTGCTCGACATCGACGGCATCACTGGCGGATTCAATTTTCAGGCGGCATGGACCACAGCCTATGTCGTGCATCAGGCCATTAAGAACGCTGCTGATGCAATAAATCGCGACGGCGTGCGTTATTAAGGTGGTGTTTAGGCGTTGTACCATAGTATGTATCTTGTCTCTGACTGCCTTGGTGGTCAGGGCGCAGTATGATGTGTCCTTCAGCCATTACTGGGCGATGGAGCCATCGTTTAATCCTGCTGCCGTGGGTAAGGAGTCGAAGCTGAACGTGGTTGGCGCCTATGCCATGCAGCTGGCGGGCTTTGAGAACAATCCCAAGACGATGTATGCAGCTGCCGACATGCCGTTCTATGCCCTTGGCAGCTATCATGGCGTGGGCATACAATTTATGAACGATGCCATCGGCCTCTTCACTCACAAGCGTTTCGCACTGCAGTATGCCTATCAGCCCCGGCTGTGGGGCGGCAAGTTGAGCGTAGGCTTACTGGCCGCAATGCTCAGCGAGACGTTTGACGGCTCGAAGCTGGATGTCATCACCACGGGCGACAAAGCGCTGCCCACATCGTCAGTCAACGGCTCTGCCCTCGATCTCGGTGTGGGCGTCTATTACAGCCATCGCAACTGGTATGCCGGCGTGTCGGCCCAGCACCTGAACGCACCTGTGGTGGAACTGGGTGAAAAGAACGAGATTGCCGTCTCGACAACATATTATTTAACGGGTGGATACAATATTCGGCTGAAAAATCCGTTTCTTACCATACACACCTCGGTTTTGGGCCGTACAGATGGTGTCGCCTACAGGGCTGATGTGTCAGGGCGGCTGATGTACACCCATGAGAAGCGGGTGATGTATGCCGGGTTGTCGTATAGTCCGACAAACTCGATAACGGTACAGATCGGCGGCAACGTACGTGGTATCAGACTGGGATACAGTTATGAGATATATACCTCGGCCATCAGTATCGGCAATGGGAGCCACGAGCTCTATGTGGGCTACCAGACGGAACTGAACCTCTTCAAGAAAGGCCGCAACCTGCATAAGAGCGTGAGGATATTGTGAAGGTGGAAAGAGGAATGTGGAAAGAGTAAGAGATATGAATATATATAAGGATATGAAGCGAATGATTGAAAATAAGAAAGCAAAAGGACGGGTGAGGAGTGTTTTACCTTTTTACCTTTTTACCCTTTTACTTTTACTGACCAGCTGTTTTGGTAGCAAGCTGGCATCCTCAGCCGGGGGTGAGGTGACGGGCACGGGCGGCAAAGCCTTCACGGAGCCCACACCTTATGGCATGACGCTGATAAAGCGCGGACATCTGAAGATGGGTATCGAGAAGCAAGACTCGCTCTGGGGGCGTCAGACACCCTTGCGCGACATCTCTGTCGACGGCTTCTGGATGGACGAGACGGAGGTGACCAACTCGAAATACCGCCAGTTTGTGTACTATGTGCGCGACTCCATCCTCAGGGAGCGGCTGGCAGAGATCGACGAGACCTACCGCACGGTGAAGACAGACCGCGAGGGCAATGAGGTTGGCTCTGTGCTGAACTGGAAGAAGGCGCTGCCCCGCAAACCCAGCGAAGACGAGCAGGAGATCATCGACGGACTCTATGTCACCAATCCCGTCACAGGTGAGAAGATGCTCGACTCTCGTCAGATGAACTACCGCTACGAGGTGTTCGACTATACCTCTGCAGCCCTGCGCCGCAATCGTCTGAACCCAGAGGAGCGCCACCTGAATACAGATGTCGCCGTCGACCCCAACGAGCAGGTGTGGATCTCGAAGGATACGGCCTATATCGACGAAGAGGGGAAGATTGTGCGCGAGACCATCAATCGACAGCTTACGGGACCGTGGGACTTCCTCAACACGTATATCGTGAACATCTATCCTGATACTACCTGCTGGGTGAACGACTTCCCCAATGCCGACAATGAGATGTACATGCGCTACTATTTCTCCAATCCGGCCTACAACGAATACCCCGTGGTGGGTGTCACCTGGGAGCAGGCCAACGCCTTCTGCTTCTGGCGCACGGAGTACCTGCTGAAGGGTCTCGGCCCTGCGGCACGGTTCGTACAGCGCTATCGACTGCCGACAGAGGCCGAGTGGGAGTTTGCTGCCCGCGGAAAAGACCAGAACGAGTTCCCTTGGGATAATGAAGACGTGGCCAGCGGACGTGGATGCTTCTACGCCAACTTCAAGCCCGACGACGGAAACTACACCAAGGACGGCAACCTGATAACCAGTCAGGTGGGCATCTATTCTGCCAATACCAATGGGCTCTACGACATGGCGGGCAACGTGGCGGAGTGGACGAGCACCGTCTATACCGAGGCTGGTGTCGATGCGATGAATGACATCAATCCCCAGCTGCGCTACAACGCCGCCAAGGAAGACCCCTACCGCATGAAGAAGAAGAGCGTGCGTGGCGGATCATGGAAAGATCCCGAGTCGTATATACGCTCTGCCTGGCGCTCCTCGGAGTACCAGAATCAGCCGCGGTCGTACATCGGATTCCGTTGCGTGCGCAGCCTCGCCAACACCATCAGCGACAAGGCTAAGCCCGGGAAATAGTTTATAGCTTATCAATGTGCAGCAAATCGTAAATCTGTAAATAGTAAATCTCAAAATGACTACCTATAGTAAATACAATATTGTCTACCGTCTGCAGAAGTGGATGGACAGTGTGCCAGGACAGACGTTCCTCAACTACGCCTACAGCTGGGGCGCCTCAGTCGTGATCTTGGGAACGCTCTTTAAGCTGACCCACCTGCCAGGGGCAAACTTCTTCCTGTTTCTTGGCATGGGCACAGAGGTGTTCGTGTTCTTTATCTCTGCCTTCGACCGTCCGTTTGACAAAACCACTGACGGTATGAACCTCGACAACCACATGAAGACTGAGGAGGAGCTTGAGGCGGCATCAGCCTCCGCCACCGTCATTGGCGGCAATGGCGGCACGATCATCATTGGCGGTTCTGGTGCTGGTGGCGATGGTCAGGCACGTGCCGCTGGGTCGTCAGAGGCTCCAGCACCCTCTGCCACCACCGTCGATACTGAGGCAATCGCAGCCGTATCGCAGTCAGTGGCCACCATGTCTGGTGTCTCAGGCGTGTCAGGGGCTCCGGCATTCTCTGGTCTGCCTCAGGTGAACCCAGAGCTCGAAGAGGCTACAGCCAACTATGTCGACGAGCTGAAGCGACTCACGGAGATGCTGTCGAAGGTGGCAGAGCAGAGTGAGCGACTGGCCCGCGACTCAGAGGAGATGGAGAACTTGAACCGCACGCTGACAGGTATATGCAAGGTCTACGAGCTTCAGCTGAAGAGCGCCAGCTCGCAGATAGGCACCATCGACGACATCAATGCTCAGACGCGCCACATGGCAGAGCAGATAGCAGAGCTCAACAAGATATACACCCGTATGATTGAGGCCATGACAGTCAACATGAAGGCCGCAGCCCCCTTAGGATAATCATGCATCTCGCATTATTAATTACACATTATTAATAATATGGCAATCAAGAAAAGACCAGTCTCTCCACGCCAGAAGATGATCAATCTGATGTACGTCGTCTTGATGGCTATGCTGGCGCTGAACGTCTCCAACGAGGTGCTCAACGGCTTCTCTATCGTGGAAGAGAGCCTGAATCGTACCACCAGCAACTCGGCAAAGGAGAATCAGGCCATCTACGAGGACTTTGAGACCCAGCTGAAGGCCAACCCCCAGAAGACGAAGCAGTGGTACGACAAGGCGCAGCAGGTGAGGCAGATGAGCGACTCGCTCTATAACTTTGCCGCTGAACTCAAGCAGGCCATCGTGTACGAGGCTGACGGAAAGGACGGGGATGTGACAAATATTAAGAACAAGGAAGACCTCGAGGCTGCCAGTCAGGTGATGCTTTCGCCTAACCACGGCCAGGGGCAGAATCTCTTTAACGCCATCAACTCCTTCCGCGAGAACATGCTCAAGCTGGTGACAGACCAGAAGCAGCGCGCCATCATCGCCAGCAACCTGACGACGGAGGTGCCCAGGAACGGACTTGGCAAAAACTGGCAGGAGTATATGTTTGAGTCGATGCCTGCTGCTGCTGCCGTCACGCTGCTGTCTAAGCTGCAGAGCGATGTGCGCTATGCCGAGGGCGAGGTGCTCCACACGCTGGTGCAGAACATCGACGTGAGGGATATCCGCGTCAATGCCCTCGAAGCCTTTGTCATTCCCAACTCGCAGACGATCGTGCGTGGCGACAAGTTCTCTGCACATATCGTCATGGCTGCTGTCGATACCACCCAGGTGCCAGACATCTATATCGGCAACCAGAAAGTAGACCTGAAGGACAATCTCTACGAGCGCATCTGTGGCGCCACGGGCGATTTCACGCTGGCGGGCTACCTCGAGACCGTCAATGGTAATGGCGAGAAGGTGCGCCGTGACTTCTCACAGAAATACACCGTCGTAGACCCCAGTGCCACCGTGAGTGCCGACCTGATGAATATGCTCTATGCGGGCTACAACAACCCCATCAGCGTCAGCGTGCCAGGCGTGCCGCTGAGCAAGGTGCAGGCCACGATGACCAACGGCACGCTGCAGGCCGTGGGGCCAGGCAAGTACATCGCCCGCCCTGCGAAGATCGGCGAGAATGCCACCATCACCGTCGTCTCTACCAACACAGGCCGTGCCCAGCAGATGGGACAGTTCACCTTCCGTGTGCGTCGCCTGCCAGACCCCACGCCCTATATCACCATCAACGACGAGCATGGCAACCCCACGCGGTTCAAGGGCGGCGGACTGGTGAAAGGCCAGCTCGTGGGAGCCAATACGCTTGGGGCAGCCATCGACGACGGCATCCTCGACATCGCCTTCCGTGTGCAGTCGTTCGAGACCGTGTTCTTCGACAATATGGGTAACGCCGTGCCCATCGTCAGCGAGGGAGCCTCGTTCTCAGGACGTCAGAAGGACACCTTCCGCAAGCTGACCCGTAATCGCCGATTCTATATCTCCCGCGTGACGGTGGTAGGCCCCGACGGCCTCACCCGCACCCTCCAGAACCCCATGGAGGTGATCGTGAAGTAGGGCTTATAGTTTATAGTTGAATGTTTAGAGTTTATAGATGATATGAAAAGATTATTGTTCTTATTGACGATAGTGCTGGTGACTGGCATAAGCCAGGCGCAGCCCAAGCAGCGCCGCAGCCAGCAGCGCGCCGAACAGCAACAGCAGCGCAAGAGTCCCTCCTCGGCCATGTCTATCCGTGCGCAGATATCCTTCCCGACGGCTGTCGACATGCCGGAAGACGTGGTGTGGCGACGCGACATCTATCGAGAGATCGACCTGACGAAGGACGAGAACGCCGGGCTCTACTATCCCGTACAGCCTGAGGGCAAGCAGATGAACCTCTTCACCTACATCTTCAAACTGGCGCAGAACAATTATATCCCCGTCTATGAGTACTCTATCGCCAACGATGGGGCCGACGTGTTCAACGACCAGACGAAGGTCGACATGAAGACGGTGCTCGACGACCGCCACATCTTCTACGAGGAGCAAGACGGCAAGCTGAAGGTCGACAACAGCGACATCCCCTCGCAGGAGGTCACGAAATACTACCTCAAGGAGAGCGCCTACTACGACCAGGCCAACGCCGTCTTCCACATCAAGGTGATGGCCCTCTGCCCTGTGATGATGCGCGAGGACGACTTTGGCGGCGAGGCCACGCAGTACCCCCTCTTCTGGGTGAAGTACAGCGACCTGGAGCCCTTCCTCAATCGCCAGACGGTGATGACGTCGAACCTCAACAATGCCGCTACGATGACCATGGACGACTTCTTCACCCTCAACAGGTATCGCGGCAAGATCTACAAGACCAACAATGCCCAGGGCAAGACGCTCATGCAGCTCTGCAACGGCGACACCACGAAACTCTCTGCTGAGCAGAAGCGCATCGAGCAGGAGCTCGAGGCCTTCCGCAAGAACATCTTCGGCGACCCTGCGCGCAAGGACTCGCTCGACAGCATCGCCAACGCGAACCCGCAGAACGTGAAGGCTGCCAAGAAGGCGAAGGCCAAGGGTAATCGTGCGCCCAAGAGCAGCGTGCGACGCTCGAAAGCCTCTAAGTCGAAGAGCGGTTCAGGCAGCTCTTCCGCCTCCAGCGGGGCACGCGTCTCCGTTCGTCGCCAGCGTCACTGATCCTGCATGCCATGTCTTTCATGCCTTGTAACTATGTGTCTGACTACAGTCGGACACCTGACTGACTTAAGTCAGACACTTGTCCGACTATAGTCAGTCAACTCTCCGACTTAAGTCAGACATACGCTTTAGTGCCTGCTTCGAGTCGGATTGCACCCTGTTTCGAGTCTGTTGCCAGCGCACTTTCCTGAACGATCCAGCGATGGCGATAAAAAAGTAAACGGTGTGAAAGGAAAATTTCCCCCGAATGCTTGGCCGTTCGGGGAAATCTTTGTATTTTTGCAGCGGTAACACAAATTTTAATCAATCATGAAGAAAGTAATCACTTTGGTAGTGCTCATCGCGGCGGTGTCGCTGACGGCTCAGGCACAGGGTCTTAAGTTTGGCGTAAAGGGTGGCCTGAACATCTCGAAGATGTCGTTCAGCAAGGATGTGGTGAGTTCCGACAACAAGACGGGCTTCTTCGTTGGTCCGTCGCTGAAGCTGTCGCTGCCCGCAGGCTTCAGCGCCGACATCGCAGCACTCTACGATGAGCGCAGCACAGACGTCTCAGGCAGCAAGACCACGGCCGTTGAAGGGGACATTATCACGAGCACCTCGGGTACGGAGACCATCAAGCAGAAGTCGCTGCAGATTCCTCTCAACCTGCGTTACAACATCGGACTCAGCAGTATGGCTGGCCTGTATCTGGCCGCCGGCCCTCAGTTCGGATTCCCTGTGGCAGACAAGGTGCTCAAGACGGAGTTTGGCGATTATCGCCTGAAGGATGCCAACCTGAGCATCAACTTCGGCGCCGGCCTCTATCTCATGGGCCATCTCGAGGTGGGCTTTACCTATAACCTGGCCGCAGGAAAGTCGGGCGAGTTCAAGGACTGGAACGATGTGGATACTCACAACAACGCCTGGCAGATTTCGGCTGCCTACTATTTCTAAAAGGTAAGAAGAGCATTGTACGTAGACGTCATCCTGCCGCTTCCCCTCGACGGCGTGTTCACTTATTCCGTTCCGTCAGAGATGGAGCGGCAGGTTGGCGTGGGTCATCGCGTGCTCGTGCCCTTCGGCCGCAACAAGACCTATGTGGGGATTGTCGCCAAGGTCTTGCTTACAGTTGACGGTTTGCAGCTTACTGGTGATTACTCTGCTGCAGAGGGGGGGCTTGCCGGCAAATCGTCTGTAAACAGTAAACCGTCAACCGTAAACTATAAGGATGTCCTTCAGGTCATCGACGCGCGGCCCATCCTGCTCGACAGCCAGCTCCGCCTGTGGCGCTGGATCTCTGACTACTACCTCTCTCCCATAGGCGAGGTGTACAAGGCGGCACTCCCTGCAGGTCTGAAGGCGGAGGACGGCTATCGCCCCAAGACGGATACCTACATCCGCCTCACCCCGAAGTTCCGTTCTGAGCAGGCCCTGCACATCGCCATCGACATGCTGCAGCGCGCGCCCTCACAGCAGAAGACCTTCATCGACTTTCTGAATCTCTCGTGGAGTGGGGAGAAGGGTTCGTGGAGTGTGGAGGGTGGAGTGTGGAGGGAGAATACTCCAAGGGCAGGATCTGCCTCTGAACATACCTCCCTCCACACTCCACACTCCACACTCCTCGAGAATCCCTCCACCCTCCTCGAGAATCCCTCCACACTCCCCGAGAACCCCATCACCCGCGACGAACTCCTGAACCAGGGCCATACCCTGGCTACTATCACCGCCCTCTGCAAGCGGGGACTCCTCGAGACCTACGAACAAGAGGTGGGGCGGCTCAATCATGGTGGCGAGCCCCATCCGGAGCGTATCAAGCCCCTCAGCCCTGCCCAGCAGGAGGCCTACAACCAGATACAGTTCTCCTTCCTTAAGAAGAAGGTGACGCTGCTGCATGGCGTCACCTCCAGCGGAAAGACGGAGATATACATCCATCTGATCCAGCAGGCCCTCGACAGGAAGGAGCAGGTGCTCTACCTCCTGCCGGAGATTGCGCTCACCGTACAGATGATGGAGCGCCTGCAGCGGGTCTTCGGCAATCGGCTGGGCATCTACCACTCGAAATATGCTGACGCCGAGCGCGTGGAGATCTGGCAGAAGCAGCTCTCGGGCCATCCTTACGATGTCATCCTTGGTGCCCGCAGTGCCGTCTTCCTGCCTTTCCAGCGCCTGGGACTCGTTATCGTCGACGAGGAGCACGAGACGTCCTACAAACAGCAGGATCCCATGCCCCGCTATCATGCCCGTAGTGCCGCCATCATGCTGGCGCAGATCTTTTCGGGGAGGGTGCTCCTCGGCACTGCCACCCCCTCTGTCGAGACCTATCATAATGCGCAGACAGGCAAGTATGGGTATGTGGCACTGACAGAGCGCTATAAAGGCATCGAACTGCCTGAGATACAGGTTGTCGACATCAAGGACTTGCAGCATCGTAAGATGATGCGAGGGCCGTTCTCGCCCACCTTGCTGCTAAAGGTGCGCGAGGCGTTGGAGCGGGGCGAGCAGGCTATCCTCTTCCAGAATCGCCGAGGCTATGCCCCGATGGTTGAATGCAAGCAATGTGGCTGGGTGCCCCATTGCCAGCATTGCGATGTCTCGCTGACATTCCATCGCAACCTCAACCAGCTCACGTGCCACTACTGCGGCTATACCTACAGGGTGCCCACGGAGTGCCCGGCCTGTGGCAGCCGTGAGCTCATGACGCGTGGCTACGGTACGGAGAAGATCGAAGACGAGGTGCGCACCATCTTCCCTGAGGCCCGCATCGCCCGCATGGACCTCGATACCACCCGCACGCGGCAGGCCTACGAGCGCATCATCAACGATTTCTCGGCAGGCCGCACCAATATCCTTATTGGCACGCAGATGATCTCAAAGGGGCTCGACTTCGAGCGCGTGTCTGTCGTTGGCATCCTCAATGCTGATACGATGCTCAACTATCCTGACTTCCGTGCCTACGAACACGCCTTCATGATGATGTCGCAGGTAAGCGGACGGGCTGGGCGGAAGGGCCATCGCGGACTCGTCGTCCTTCAGACGAAGAGCCCCGATCTGCCCATCATCCGTCAGGTTGTCGACAACGACTATGGCGCCCTCTATCGCAGCATCATGGCAGAGCGCCAGCAGTTCCGCTATCCGCCTTACTGTCGCCTGGTGTGTGTCTATCTCAAGCATCGTAACGACAGCCTTGTCGATACCGCGAGCCACGAACTTGGCAGTCGCTTGCGCCAGTGGTTCGGCACCCGTGTGCTGGGCCCCGACCGTCCTGCCGTCGCCAAGGTGAAGAGCCTCTCCATCCGCAAGCTCCTCGTCAAGATCGAGGCAGGGCTCGACCTCCCTACCGTCCGCAGATACTTAGCGCTTGCCCAGCAGCAGATGCTACAAGACAAGCGCTACACCTCGCTTCAGATATATTTTGACGTAGATCCACTCTGACGCCCAACAGGGGAGGCCGTGGACAGCATCTACACCATGTTGAGCTCACATCTACATCTTGTCAAACTCTGCCTTTAGCCACTCCATACGGGTAGAGAACCATTCCTTCACGTCCTGCACCTCGTTTTGATAGCTTCCCCAGATGTTGTAGTTGGGCCAGGTCTTTACGTTCAGCACATGCCACACGTCGTTGTTCTCCTGGGCCGAGTATTTCAGGTACTGAGCGTCAGCATTCACATTGGCCAGGATGTCGTTCATGCGTGAGTAGAAATAGTTGAAACGCTCTTTTACCCTTGCCACGAAGACGGGATCCTGGAACAGGCGCTTAAACCATTTGGTGTCTCTGATGTAGAACTCTTTCGGGTCGTAGCAGGTCTGGTTGGCCTCATCGATATTGCCGAAAGCAACGTCCATGTCCCACATAGGTCCCATCTTCAGCTTGTCGCCACGGGCCAGGTTCATATAGCAGCTGGTAGAGAAATTACCATCAAGGTTTTTACCTATCTCCTGAATCAGATACCAGTCTACGAAGGAGTCGATGTCTATATAGGCCTGCCATCCTGTACTTGCATCAGTAAAGTTGTCGCTGAACAAGACATGGTCTGCGTTGACCACGAAATCGTGAGCATAGTTATAGTTGTCGTCGCCGTATTCCACGTCTGGATCTTTAATGCTGACAGCATTCCCCACCTGAGAAGCATAGAAATAGCGGGAGTCGGTCTCGCTTGGGGCTCTGCAGTCGACCTCCAGCAACAAGCCTCCCTCGCCTACGTTCACACGATGCTTGGCAACCTTCAGTTTCTCGCAGAGCAGGTAGGTGCCCTGATATTTCCCATTGAACACCAGTTCCACGAAATGACACCTGGGTGTATATTCGATGTTGCTGATGCTGCTCATATAGAAGGCAAGGGAGTTGCGGATCATCGACTTGTCGTTGTAGTTAGGAATCAGCACCCACGATTTGTCTTGAGGCATGTCCAGCATTGCAACCTTCTCCTCGAATTTCAGGGCATAGGGTTTCTTGGCGAATTTCCAGCTTGAGTTGCCGCGACCCTTGATGTTGAGCTTCGCTTCTACCACGTCGCCAGCGGCCCGTGTCTTCACGTCCTCTCTTAACAGCATGGTCGCTTTGATGTACTCTTCCTTTGAGGTCACCTCTTGCTGTCCCTCAGTGTTGATGTGCATCATTGGCAATCCTGTAAAGGAGTGAACATAGATGGTGTAGTACTTGTTCTTTGTCGAGGTGGCAATAGCCATCTTGCGAGGTCTTGTGAAGTCGATCTCGGTCTTGCCGCTCTCTGCCTCGAAGCCGTCGATGGTAACCATCGTCCCCTCGAAAGTGAAGCGGGGCTTCAGCACCTTCGCGTTGTCTGAGCCTGGCAGCCAGCATTCTACTACGCTGTCGCCAACGATTTTACAGTTGATGTTCTCTCTTAGTGTCGTGTTGTCTGTGGTAACAAACTCCATGGATAACAGCTTGGGTTCGCTGCGCTCTTCAATGAGCCTCTCAAGGGTCTCGATGCGCTGTTGCAGGTCCTCCCACATCAGCCGCAGCTGACCATTGCGCAGAGTGCGGTCGGAGCTATACTCCACCATGTCGGCATTTTGGGGCGCAGCACTACTCAGCAGGCGTTCCTCTGTGTTGCGGCGTGTCTGTTCTGCATCCCATCGCTCACCCTCTCTGGAGCGCGAACCTGTCATGGCGTCGAACTGTTGCTTGAGCCATGTCATGCGTTCCACGAGCCAACTCTTCATGCTGCTCACCTGCCCTTGGTATAACACCCAGGTATTGGCATCTGCTGATTTGTATGCGTCGAATGTATCCCATTTCGAGTCGTTCTCCTGGATGGCGTACTTCAGATACTGTGCGTTCTCATTGATGTTCCTGATAATCTCTGCCTGATTGCCATAGAAGTAGTTAAAACGTTCTTTCACCGTGGCCACGAATACAGGATCCTCGAATAAACGTTGAAAACGATCCACGTTTTTGGCGACAAATCCTGTAGAACCCGTTGCCCCCGCATTGCCAAAAGCCATCTCAAAGTCCCATACCATCTCTGATGCCCCTTTCTCGTTCTTGGCAATCTCGTTGATCAGATACCAGTCAGCCAACGCATCGATATTGTTACTCTCAATGGCGCCAAGCCCATCTCCCAACAGATACGTTCCCGTATAGCGGCCGTTGAACATCAGGTCGACGTATTCGAAGTTGGGCGTGACATCTGCCAGTTGGCTCATCTTTCCCATAAAGAATGCCGTCTGGTTATGCAGCATGGTGATGTCGTTAACATTGGGCAGCAACTGCCAGTCTGTGTGAGCAGGCATGTTCAGCAGTGATACGGCGCTGTTGAAATTCAACTTGTAGTCGTTCTTGCCCCATTCCGTCTTGCCCGACCAGTCTATCGTCTTTGTGTAGTAGCGCAGCTCGCCTTGGGCCATTATCTTGCCCGTCGTCAGTGACAGACCACCCCTTGCAGTGTTGGACAGGCTGATGGTGGCATCATAATACGTATTGGAACTCTTCAGCTTACGGTCAGATGTTTCTGCCCATAACGTAGGAAGGCCTGTGTATGCACTTATGGTAACGGTGTATTTTTTTGTCTGCTCTCCTGCATACACAATCAGTGTTTGTTTCGAACTGAAGTCAAAGGCCGTCTCGCTGCTTATAGCCTCCACGCCTCCAATAGTTACGCGGTCACCCTTGTACTCAAACCGCGGTATCAGGGTCTTGGCACTCATCACATTCAGTACCCTGCACTCTACTGCACTGTCGCCGATAATCACGCACTCCGCGTTCTCAACCAGTTGCATGGGGTTTTCTGAGGCCAGGAACTCCATGTGAAGCAGCTGCGGACTAGTCTGATTAACTTTGTCGTTCAGCTCGTCTATCTTCTCCTGTGCTTCGCGTATCATCTCTTGGAGGGCATAGAAATCTACGATAGATTGTTTTTCGGAAGCGTCAGACATGATAACCTTTTCGATGATCTCGATATCTGTTTTGTTCACCTTGCCGTTGCCACTGATGTCTGCCTCTGTGGCGTTGAAGTTGGCTGACGGTGAGCTATTGAGGAATTTGATGATTTCCACAATATCGGCCACATTCACCTTACCGTCGTTATTCGCGTCACCAGAGCCGGCGATCAGTATCGTCGGAACGAGGCATAAAAATACAAAGGAAAGCATTTTTTTATTCATGGTGCAAAGTTAAGCAATTTTCCCAAACTTTGCAAGTTTTCCTATAAAATATAGGACGGTGGCTAACAATTGCCTAAAAAAATCCCTCCTCGCTTGGCTTTGCCTCATGGCTTGTCCAAGAGCGAAGGAGGGAGATGTGCTGTTGTCGCGTTTTAGAAATTCAGCTCGCAGCTGAGACCGAGAACGCGGTTGGTGCGAGTAAACGAGTCGCTGATACGCGGCGTGGTGGAAGTTACGCGTTCATAATCATCGTAGTTCGTCTGGAAATAAGCTGCACCGAGTTGTATATGTTCGTTGGCACGATACTTGAATCCGAAGCCGATGCTGCTCGAGTTCACCACGAACGACATGTCGTTCATGTAGGCGTCAGTGAGCTGGTAGCGCGTAATCTGAGCACCTGCAGAGATGGTGAGGCGGTCCGTCACGTCCCACTCAGCACCGCCGAGATACTCGTTGGTGCCACCGTCGAGCAGTTTCTGCGTGTCGTTATACCAATGAGCGTTGGTGTCGTAGAAATGGTGGTAACCGAGGTTCAGACGAACGTCATCTGTGATGTTCCACATGGCGCCAAGTGCGAGCTGGGCAGGGGAGTCCTCGTCGACTTTCTCTGCGTCACGGAACTTGTTGACGGCAGGAATCTCGCTGGCCTCGTTGACAGTAGACTCGTTCTCCATGTGTATTTGGGTCTTGGCCTCGTATTTCATGGCGAAGTTGAACGGTCCCACGCGATAGTCAACGCCGATAACTGGAGCCACGCCTACACCCGTCTGGTTACAGAGGAGATTTACACCTTGAGAGTACTTCTGCAAAGCGTTGAGGCTCTGTCTTGTGCCTTCAAGCTGTGCGAGCTGAGCCTGTAGCTCTGCGGGGGCGTCGATACCTGCTGCCTGATATTGCGCAATGCCTGCCTGCACCTGACTGATGCCGCCGTCAACAGTAGTGGTGGCACCTTGAAGGAAGCTGCCGAAGTCGACATAGCCGCCAGCCGTGTTTACCATGATGTTGCTGATTTTGGCCTTGTAAGTGGCAGCGCCATAGAGCAGTCGCAGACCGCCGTAGACGGAAAGGTCTGGCAGAATCTTGTAGGCAGCACCGAGCTGGAAGCCGAAGTAGTACTGCCGTCCCTGCATGTAGCCGTCCATGTCGTAGCCAGTTGCTCCGAGTGGCTGCAGCTGGTGGGCGATGCCTCCAACAACGCTCTCGAAAGAACCGAGACCGTCTGCAAACTCACACTTGCCACCGCCGCCAGGTACGGAGAAGTTGAACTGCACGCTCCAGTTCCCCTTGTTATAGGCAGCCTGCAGCGACGGGATGATGGGGGCATCAGCGACACCCTCGAAGGTCTTTATTGCCTGACCGTGATTCTTGCGTCCGAGGGCGAAGACAGGGTTCTCGCTCTGTATGGTACGTGTCTGGTGGGCGTACTGCCAGTTGAAGGCGACATGCAGCCCCTCAGGCATGAAGACCACACCGGCGGGGTTCGAATAGACACCGTCGAGGCCAATGGCTGCGTCGCGGGCTGGGTTACGGAGAAAATCGATACTCTGATTCGTGTTGGTTAAAATGCCACCTGCTGTGGCTGTGGTTGCCATGGCCAGCATCACGCCGCCAAGCATCGTCTTGATTTTGTTCATATCCTTAAACATCTTTTTACGAAAATCGGCTGCAAAGGTAGACATATTGTTTAAAAGTGTGATGTTTGCGCACACAGAGTTAACAAGGTTTAACAGAAATTGCACAAATACATGCACAGATGTGCAGTTTTGTGCAAGATTTCTGTCTATTTCTTGAGTTCAGGATAGGAGAGACGGGTGTGGTAGATGGTTTTAAGCTTTTCGATGAGAACGGTCTTTGCATAGGCGATGTCGCGGAAGGTGATGGGGCACTCCTTGAAGTATCCCTCAGCAACTTGGGCATCGATGAGGCGGTTGACTAGTTCGCGGATGGTCTTCTCCGTGTAGTCTGGCAGCGAGCGCGAGGCTGCTTCAACAGTGTCGGCCATCATGAGGATGGCTTGCTCCTTGGTAAATGGGTTGGGACCGGGGTATGTGAAGAGTAGCTCGTCGACCTCTTCGTCGGGGTGAGCATTCTTGTACTGTACGTAGAAGAACTTTGCCTTGCCCTGTCCGTGGTGAGTGGTGATGAAATCGCGGATCACTTTTGGCAGGTCGTACTTCTCGGCCATCTTCACACCTTCAGTGACGTGGCTGATAATCATCTGCGCACTGTCGATGGCTCCCATCTTCTCGTGTGGATTGACACCTGACTGGTTCTCCGTGAAATAAATGGGGTTGGCAATCTTTCCGATGTCGTGGTAGAGGGCACCAGTGCGTACCAACTGACTCTTAGCGTCGATTTTGCGTGCAATCTCAGCAGCGAGGTTACCCACCTGGATCGAGTGTTGGAACGTGCCAGGGGCCACCTCACTCATCTTGCGCAGCAGCTCCTTGTTCATGTCGGAGAGCTCGATAAGGGTGATGTTCGACGTGAAGCCAAAAGTTTTTTCCAAGAGGTAGAGCAGGGGATAGGAGCAGAAGAGCAGCACGCCGTTGATGGCGATATAGTTGTATTCGCTGTAGTTCATGCGCGAAATGTCGCTATGGCGTATCCATTCGAGGGATAGATTGGTGAGAGCCATGCCAGCAGTAATGAGCACTGCGGCCCAGAATAGTTGTGAACGGCTCGATAGCTCGCGGAGGGAGAAGATGGCAATCATGCCCGCAATGCTTTCCACGGCAATGAACTCCAGTGGGTGCTGGAGGATGCTTGCGCAGATGAGGATGGTGGTGACGTGGGCCATGAAGGCGGTGCGTGAGTCCATAAATACCCGGACGAAGATCGGCACCATCGCAAAGGGGAGCATATAGATGTGCAGGATGTTGTGACTGACCATGATGCAGGCAACGATGCAAAACACGGTGACGAGGGCGTAGAGCATCGCCGAAGAGCGTGCCTTCTCAAAATAGTCCTTGCGGAACATGGTGAGGAAGACGGTGAAGCAGCTGATGATGAGGGCTACGTAGAGAATCTGCCCAAGGATGGTGAGCGATAGCCGTGGGTCGTTCTCATGCTTACGTTCCGTCTCTTTCTTGAACGACATCAGGATGTTGTAGGTCTTTGTGTCGACGATGTCGCCGCGGCCAATGATTTTTTGTCCACGCTGTACGAGGCCTGTGGCCAGCGGAATGCTGCTATGGAGTTCGTTGAGGCTCGCCTCACTGCGTTCCTTATCGTAGGTGAGGTTAGGGGTCAGGTAGTCGTTGAGGTTACACTTCTTCAAGATGTCTCGGTGTCTGGCCAGGGTCTCGTCGAGGAAGATCTTCTCGTAAGCAGAAACTACGGAGTTGACTTCGTTAATCGACATACTGTTGGCGTTCTTGCCGTCGATGATGCGGATAAGGCGTGTGGTGTCCTGATGCAGGTTGACATAGTCAGGGCTATTCATGATACCTTTGGCATAGAGATCGCGCAGACGGTTGGCAATGATGCTCAGATAGTCGTTTTCGAGACCGGGGATGCCATTGGAGTAGTCCTTATAGAACTGTCGGATTTGCTTGCCTGATATCTCCTTGTTGATGATGTAGTAGGGCTCGTAAAGACGCATGAGGCTGTCGCGCTCTTTGTTGATGACCTCGTCGCTCTTGTAGATGGGGAAGTCGAAGGGGGCACTGAGGTCGGAATAAATCCAGGGGCGTCCTTTCTCGACTTTGAAACTGAATTCGTTGGAGCGTGGCATGAGCCAGACGATGATGGCAACGGTGCATATGACAAGCGAGGCGCGGATGAGGAAATCGCGCCACGTGAGGTCGTTCTTAAAGTCAAAGCTACTCATCTGAAAACTGCAGATTATCGTTTATTATTCATTTCTGATTGCAAAGATAAGTAAATTGAGAAAGAAACTGGAAAGAATTAGTATAATTTAATTCAGAAATAGGGATATTTCTTCATTTTTTCATTTTTAATTCGTACCTTTGCATGCAAATTAAGGAAAATCATGTCAGAGAGAACAGTTAGAGTGAGATTTGCACCCAGTCCGACGGGTGCCCTTCATATCGGTGGTGTGCGTACCGCCTTGTATAATTATCTGTTTGCCCGCCAGCACGGAGGACAGCTTGTGTTCCGTATTGAGGACACCGACTCGAACCGCTTTGTGCCAGGTGCCGAAGAGTATATCCTCGAGTCATTCAAGTGGCTGGGAATCCAGTTTGACGAGGGCGTGAGCTTTGGTGGCGACAAGGGACCTTATCGTCAGAGTGAGCGGCGCGATATCTATAAGAAATATGTGCAGCAGTTGTTGGATGCTGACAAGGCTTATATCGCCTTCGACACCCCAGAGGAACTGGAGGCAAAGCGTCAGGAGATACAGAATTTCCAATATGACAGCCACACCCGCGGTCAGATGCGTAACTCGCTGACCATGCCAAAGGAAGAAGTGGATCAGCTGATTGCCGAAGGTAAGCAGTATGTGGTGCGCTTTAAGATTGATGGTGGTCAAGAGGTGCTTGTAAGTGACCTCATCCGAGGCGATGTCCGGGTGAAGACCGACATCCTCGATGACAAGGTACTCTACAAGAGTGCTGACCAACTGCCCACCTACCATCTGGCGAATATTGTCGACGACCATCTGATGGAGATCACCCACGTCATCCGTGGTGAGGAGTGGTTGCCCAGCGCACCCTTGCATGTATTGCTTTACCAGGCGTTCGGCTGGGAGGACACCATGCCACAGTTCGCCCACCTTCCACTACTCCTGAAGCCTGATGGTAAAGGAAAGCTCTCGAAGCGTGATGGCGACCGCCTGGGATTCCCTGTGTTCCCTCTGGAGTGGAAGGATCCGAAGACGGGTGAGACCTCGCGGGGCTATCGCGAGGATGGCTATTTCCCTGAGGCTGTTATTAATTTCCTCGCCTTGCTGGGTTGGAACCCTGGTACCGAACAGGAGATATTCTCGCTCGATGAGCTCGTGCCGTTGTTCGATATCTCAAAATGTTCGAAGGCGGGAGCAAAGTTTGCTTACGACAAGGGCATCTGGTTCAATCATGAGTATATCCTGAAGAAATCAAACGAGGAGATTGCCTCACTCTTCGAGCCCATCGTCAGAGAGCACTGTCCACAGGAGACTTCAGAGCGCATCCTTCAGGTAACGGCGATGATGAAAGACCGCGTGTCGTTTGTCAAAGAACTGTGGCCCTTGTGCTCGTTCTTCTTCGAGGCCCCCACGGCCTACGATGAGAAAACGGCCAAAAAGCGTTGGAAAGCACCTTCCGAGGGCGGTGAGCCAGGGTCGGCACAGGTGCTGACAGAACTGACGACCGTGCTGGAAGGCATTGATGACTTCTCCCTGGAGAATCAGGAGCAGATTGTGCATGCATGGATAGAGCAGAAGGGCTATAAGCTCGGCAATGTCATGAATGCCTGGCGCTTGGCTCTCGTTGGTGAGGGTAAGGGACCTGGTATGTTCGATATCTCTGCCTTCCTTGGCAAGGAGGAGACAATCCGCAGAACCAAGCGGGCTGTTGAGGTCTTGGGATAATCCGTTGCAAATAAACTATTAAATATAAAAAGGTGTACAACCTCATCATCTATCTCTACCTCTTGGGCGTGGCAGTCTATAGCCGCTTCAATGAGAAGGTTCGTAAGATGTGGCGTGGCGAGCGCGAGGCTTTCAGTATCCTGAAGGAGAAAGTTGATCCTCAGGCGGAGTACGTGTGGTTCCATGCCGCCTCGTTAGGTGAGTTTGAGCAGGGGCGCCCGCTGATGGAGCAGCTGCGCAAGGAGCATCCGGAGTACAAGATTCTGCTCACATTCTTCTCGCCTTCAGGTTATGAGGTGCGTAAGAACTACGAGGGTGCCGACATCATCACCTATCTCCCCCTCGACACGATTACCAACGCGCGCCGGTTCCTGCGCCTCATCCGTCCTGTGATGGCCTTCTTCATCAAGTACGAGTTTTGGTATAATTACCTGCATATCCTGAAGCATCGAGGCGTGCCGGTCTATTCTGTGTCGAGTATATTCCGTCCTGACCAGATATTCTTCAAGTGGTATGGCTGTCAGTATGGCCGGGTGTTGAAGTGTTTCACCCATTTCTTCGTGCAGAATGAACAGAGCAAGAATCTGTTGGCCAAGATACATATTAATAATGTGACGGTCGTTGGTGACACCCGCTTTGACCGTGTGCTCCAGATTAAGGAGGCAGCAAAGCAATTGCCGATTGTGGAGGAGTTTGTTTCGAGGAGTGAGGAGTGTGGAGTGAGGAGAGAGAATAGTCCTGCTGCGGATTCTGCTCCAGGAAGTAATCTCACTCCTCACTCCACACTCCTCACTCCACGAGTCTTTGTGGCAGGTTCCTCGTGGCCGCCCGATGAGGACATCTTCATCCGTTATTTCCTTGACCGCAAGCTTTTTGGCTATGGCAAATGGAAACTGATAATTGCTCCGCATGTCATCGACGAAGGTCATCTGACACAGATAGAGCAGAAACTTGAGGGTTGTAAGGTCGTTCGCTATACAAAATACGATTGTAGTAAATTCGAGTCGGCCGACGTGCTGATTGTTGACTGCTTCGGTTTGCTGTCGAGTATCTATCGCTATGGTCAGATAGCCTATGTGGGTGGCGGCTTTGGCGTGGGTATCCACAATGTGCTTGAGGCAGCTGTCTGGGATATGCCAGTGTTCTTCGGCCCCAACAACCAGAAGTTCCAGGAGGCTCAGGGTTTGAAATCTGCAGGCGGCGGCTTCGACTTCCATACGTATGATGAGTTTGCCGCGAAGATGGATTCCCTTCTTGCTGACTCTCAGAAGGTAGCGTCAGCAGGCGAACGGGCGGGGGCATTCGTGCAGAGCTTGGCCGGGGTCACGTCGAAAGTGCTGGGTTCTATTCTTCCCTTACCCGCAAACAGTTGATGCCCTTGCTGCTGACTCGTCCCAGTCTGTCCAAATAGTTGATAAGCATCGCAGAGGTTTGTATGTTCATTGACAGCCCTGGATCGGAAACGTACGTCTTGCAGGCACTCTGCATGTAACTGTTGGTTACCACTTTATAGGTTTTGTGTATGTCGAAGTCTTTGCCGTCGAGCGTGTACAGCTTGATGCTTCTCAGCCTGTCCTTGTAGGGATCAGCCTTGTCGACGGTTGCCTCACAGACGATGCCGGCCACCCTGGGCAGGTGATAGAGTGAACCGCGGCTGTAGGTGGTCAGGATATTAATGATTTCCTCACCTGTGAGATGCATCTCTACGGCATCGTTATAGAAAGGGTCCATCGACAGGATCTCCTGCATGGTGATGTCGCCCTCGTTGAGGGAGTCAAGACGCACGCCGCCGTTGTTCACGATGCCGATGTCGGCCTGTCCTTCATGCAGGAACGCATTGCACATCAGGAAGTTCAGCTCGTCCTTGGTCTTGAAAGGCGTCTCCGCATAGCCTACCACGCGTTTGAACATCGGGTTATTGTTGAAGTAGTCCACCATCACCTCCACGATCCTGTTCTTTGTTGGAAACGTCTTCACGTCGATATACTCTGCCTTTTTGTCGGCAACCCTGCCGTTCTTGATGGCCAGGGTGATGTGTGTCACCTTCGGAAGTTTATTCTTGTTCTGAGTGATGAGCACGCCGTTGTGCAGTGGCTCCTCTGCTGTCAGCTGTGTATGGCTGTGGCCTCCGATGATGAGGTCGAGCCAGGGATAGGTCTCGGCCATCTCTATATCGTCCTGATAGCCGATGTGTGAGAGGAGGATAGTGGCGTCGCACTTATGGCTGAAATTCTCGTATTTGGCAACAGTGTTCTTGGGCAGGCTGAACTTGATGCCTTTGACGTTGTCAGGGTGGGTGTCAGGGCGCCCCTGCCTGTTCACCTGTACTACGCCGATAATACCTACCTTGAGTCCGTCGACGTCATAGACTTTTGTCGGTACGGTGTGCAGGCCTGCTTCTTCCGATGGGAAGATGTTTGCACAGATATAGTCGAAGGCGGAGTATCTCATCAGCGGCGGCAACGAGCCCACGTCAAACTCGTGGTTCCCCAGTGTGGTGCCGTTGAAACCCACCAGGTTCATCAGAGCTACCATGGGGTACGATGATATGCGGAACATGTCGTTGGCAGGATTCCCCGTGCGGTTGTCGCCAGCAGAGAGAATGAGAAGTGAGGGGTAGAGGGCACGCAGACTGTCGGCGATGGCTGCCAACTGTGGGAATGCATCGATGGCTGCATGCATGTCGTTAGTGGCTAAGATGTGTACTTCTTGTTTCTGCCCGAAAACGCTTGTTGATATGAGTAATATAAGACCTATGAGGCTGTTTCGCCACGATTTCATACGCTAAAAGTTATTAATGAGGGTGCAAAAGTACAAAAATTAAATGAAATAATGAAATAAAGGAAGAACGAAATATTCCTTTTTTTGTACCTTTGCAGCCATAAAGCGAAAATATGAAATATATGTGGATGTTGATTTTCATGGTTCTGCCGTTGTTGGCAGTGGGCTATATCGGATGGCATATCTGGGCTTTGCTGCCCTTGCCTCGGCTATGGAAGGCGCTGGTGGTGCTCCTCCTCGCGGGCTGTTTCATCTTGCTGTTCTTTGTGATAGGGCGCAAGCTTGATGGCTTCTCCCTGCCAGTGGCCCAGGTGCTCTATGAGGTGGGCACGTCGTCGATATTTGTCTTGCTCTATCTGGTCATCATCTTCCTCGTGCTCGACCTGGGGCGACTGGTGCATCTGGTGCCGCGCCCGCTGCTCTTCAACAACTGGCAGATGGCTCTGGGCATCTTCGCGCTGCTCGTCGCCGTATTCCTTTATGGCAATATCCATTATTATAATAAGGTACGCGTACCGCTGCAACTGACTTCTTCCAAGCCGTTGCCAAAGGAATACAAGGTGGTGATGGCCTCCGACCTCCACCTGGGCTACCATAATCCCCGTAAGGAACTGGCGCGGTGGGTGGATATGATCAATGCCGAGAAGCCCGACTTCATCCTGATTGCCGGGGATATCATCGACGGCAGTATCCGCCCTTTGCTCGAAGAGGATATGGCCAGTGAGATGCGCCGGCTACAGGCTCCTGTGTATGCCTGTCTGGGCAATCATGAGTATTATAGCGGCGAGCCCAGGGCAGCGCAGTTTATCAAAGATGCGGGCATCCGTCTGCTGATCGATGAGGCTGCAGTCATCGACAGCGCGATAGTCGTCATAGGCCGCGATGACCGCACGAACATGAAGCGTAAGGATGTCAGGGCGTTGCTGGCTGGGGTGGACAAGTCTAAGTATGTCATCCTGCTCGACCATCAGCCGTACCACCTCGAACAGTCCGAGGCGGCTGGCGTGGACTTCCAACTAAGCGGCCATACCCATCGTGGACAGGTATGGCCGATATCGTGGATTACGGATGCTATCTATGAGTGTTCCTGGGGCAGCCATCAGCGTGGCGACACGCAGTATTATGTATCCTCGGGCATCGGTATCTGGGGCGGCAAGTTCCGTATCGGCACGCAGTCCGAGTATGCCGTAGCCACACTCACATCAAGACAATAATCAAGAATTAGTATTCGAGGATCAGACTCTGTCTTGGCTTCAGCACTAAGTCTTTCGAGAGGTCGTAGTATCTTCCCGTGAGGATATCCTTGGCCTTAGACGTATTGCCGATCACCTCCTGATAACGGGCTACATCCATCGTGGCCGCCTTCGATGTGCCGTTGAGGATGACGAGTGCCGTCTTGCCCTGATACTGACGGGCGATGACGTAGATGCCTGCGTATGGTATGAACTGCGTCTGCGTGCCCTTGATGATTACATCGTTGTTCTGTCGCCAGTGCAGCAGCCGGCTGGTCCATGCGAACATGCTCTGCTCGGCCTTCGTGCGGCCCTCTTTCGTGAAGGCATTATGCTCATCGCCAGGGAATCCGCCGGGGAAGTCCTTGCGCACGTTGCCGTCAGTCACCTCCTTCGTGCCGTTCATCAGCACCTCCGTACCGTAGTATAACTGCGGAATGCGGTTCACGGTCAGCAACAGGGCGAGGGCCTGTTTCAGTGCGAGGGTATCCTTGCCGTTGCCCAGGAACCGGTCTGTATCGTGGTTCTCGATGAAGGCCATCACGCTCGATGGGTTGGGGTAGAGGTAATCGTAGACGAACGAGTTGTAGAGGCGGTTCAAGCCATTCCACCACGCATCTGTCTCCTCATGCTTGGCCTGATTCAGTTTGTCGAAGAAACTGAAGTCCATGACGGTCTTCAAGTAACTTCTTTTGTTTACAGTTGACGGTTTACAGTTTACAGTTGATTTGCTGGCAAACCCTTCAGATCCGTCAGTGTATTCATCTGTAAACTGTAAACTGTTAACTGTAAACCCATCTTGCCAGGCGGCGGTATAGGCAGGCTCTGTCACCCATGTCTCGCCCACGGTGTTGAAGTTGGGATATTCCTCGTCTATTTCCTTCATCCACTGAGCCATCGCGTCGGCATAGGCATAGGGATAGGTATCCATGCGGATGCCGTTGATGCCCACGGTCTCTATCCACCAGATGCTGTTCTGTATCAGGTAGCGCATCAGGTGGGGATTGTGCTGGTTCAGGTCGGGCATCGAGGGCACGAACCATCCCTCAGTCGTCTCCTTCATGTCTACCTTCGAGGCGTATGGGTCCACCACAGGGGTGAGCTTATACGATGTCTGCAGGTACTTGCTCTTAGCAGGCTCCGAGCCGTCGCTGTTGGCGGTGAAACCCGTCATGGGGTCGCGGCCGGAGTTCTTTTCCGTGAGCCACTCGGGCTGGTTCAGCCAGTCCTTCGAGGGCATGTCCTTCGTCCAGGGGTGTTCAAAGCCGCTGTGGTTGAAGATCATGTCCATCACCACCTTCAGTCCCTTCTCATGGGCTTCGTCGCATAGGCGGCGGTAGTCCTCATTGGTGCCGAAGCGGGGATCCACGCGGTAGTAGTTCGTCGTGGCGTAGCCGTGATAGGTAGAAAAGCCGTTCTCCGTGTCGGGCGAGTCATTCTCCAGCACGGGTGTCAGCCAGAGGGCCGTCACGCCGAGTTCCTTGAAGTAGTCCAGGTGCTCGCGTATGCCGTTCAGGTCACCGCCGTGGCGCAGTGAGGGCTTTGTGCGGTCTTCCACATACGGACGCATGCCTTTTACCTGGGCCGGATGGTTTGCTCCTTGTGCAAAGCGGTCGGGCATCAGCATGTAGAGCACGTCGGCATTGGTGAATCCGATACGCTTGTCGCCGCTCATCTCCCTGGCCTTCAGCAGGTATTCCACCTTTTCACCTTTTGACCCTTTCACCTTTCCACCTTTAAATGTGAGCGTCATCGTGCCAGGCTGGGCGCCCTTCAGGTTCATATATATTAATAGGTAGTTGGGCGAGTCGAGGCGCACGAGGCTGTCGATCCTGGCACCGGGATAGTCCGTCGTCACCTCCGCCACGTCGCGGATGCCCGGGCCGTACACCATCAGCTGCACCTGAGGATTCTTCATCCCCACGAACCAGTCTGTCGGCTCTATTCGTTCAATCACTGTCTTCTTCGCTCCACTCATTGTCAATACGTTTGCCAGCACCAGGGCGGCCATCCATAAAATCCGTTGCATAATAGTCTTTAGTTTATTCTATGTGTGCAAAGTTACGAATTATTTCCTTAAGCCGTATGCCTGCGTGCCACATTTTTTCCTTTCCCCTGCAAAAACGATTGCACAAGCCCTGCAGGATGATCATCCTCACGTATCTCCGTCTCAACTTTTCTTTCCAAATCCTTGCAAGTTTCGGAAATAATCCCTATATTTGCACTCGAAATGAAATAAATGAGGATATGACAGCAATTGATTTACGTGCGAGTACAATGCAGATACTGGAGCGTTTCGATAAAACGGACGCATCGCTCTGGCAGAAAGTCCTCGATGCTATAAACTCCATTTATAAGAGTGAGGAAGAGGCACAGTGTGCCAAGAAGGTTCAGCAGAAAGCCAAGATTCGCCAAATGGTCGGTATACTCAGCGAAGAGAGTACGAGCGATTGGAAGCGGGAGAAAGAGGAGTATCTTGCGGAGAAGTATCAGTAAGTGACTATGAAGGTATTTATAGATACTAACATATTTCTCGACATTCTCTGTCGGCGTGAGCAGTTTGTTGATGATGCTTTGAGCATTTTCGATATGGCTGTTGACGACCGTATAGATTTGCTTATTTCGGATCTTTCGATTGCCAACATCAAATATATCACACGCAAAGAAATCCCTGCCGATAAGTTCTATGACCTGATGGAGGCGTTCCTGCCTGTATTCACTATCGTACCGCTGGGTGCAGAAGTGGTTGACAGGGCAATTAATCTAAAGGCAAATGACTTTGAGGATGCCCTACAGTATTTCTCTGCTGTCCAAGCAGGAGCAGATTGCCTGATCACAAGAAACATCAAAGATTTCGGATTTGCCAAGATGGAAGTGCTTGATTCAAGTGCTTTTCTTGCTAAATACAAATAATGTCGAACCCTAAAAACGAATTGCTGATGGTAACATAAGAAAGACATAATAAAGACAAAAGACTGGAACGTCCACTTTTGATTCTTGTTCTATCCAAATTCGCCAAATTTGAAATTCATCAAGAACTGAAGTAGATAGTTCACGCCGTTGGCGTGGACATTTGCTCGTTTAGGATGAATGAGGCGTTTGGCGATGCCTGGATAGAACGTAGACGAAGTAAATAGTCCACGTTTTATTTGCGTTTCAATTGATATGTGTCATTGTTTTAGCGCTATATATCCATGCCTAAAAAAATCTTTATGCATTAGATTTGAAATGAAATCAATCTCTCTCGTCTCCATCGCTCGGCGATGGTTGGATATACATTGTCCATTAATAACTAAAAGAGTCCAACATTAGGACTTACTAGAAATTTTTATGATTATGAATAATCTTAAATTATATTTGTTGGTATTATTATTTGGCTTGTGCATTACTGATGCTAGCGCAGGAATAATAGATACTCTCTATTATGATGTTAATTGGAAAGGAGTTGACTCATCTTTCGATGCAGAGTTTATAAGAATATTGAATTTGCCTGATGACCCTAAAATGCCTAAAAGTTTTAAAGACTATTATAATACAGGAGAATTGTGTTCAAAGGGGCATTTTGTAAGTATAGACAAGTATGATGATAACAATTCTGTTTTTGATGGTGAAGTTTTCACTTATTATAAGAGTGGAGCAATAAAGTCAACTACTATATATAAAAAAGGTTTCCCTGAGGGTACTTCCTTTGATTATTCTGAAGATGGTACAATTAAAGTGCAATATTTATATGAAAATGGGGAAATTAGCGATAAATATTTGATGTACAGAGAAGGCGAGTGCTTTGGTGAATATGACCAAAAGACTTCAAGGCCAATCACAAAAGTTCCTCAAGAATCAGACATTAAAAATACACTATTTAATTCTCTCTCTCTTAAGTCATATCTCATAAATGGAATTAAAATATCGTGTGCCGAGGAAGATGTTAAGGATTATGGGAAATACCATAGATTCCATTTCTTTTTGACTAATATGACCAATAGTCCAATTGATTTGAGATTGAATGATATATGTGTATATTCTGTGAAGAAGAATAAGAAGACACAGATTAAGGTTTTAAGTAGAGATGAGTACCTAAAGCGAATAGATAGCAAAACAAAACTATCGAAATGGTACCATAATGCAAATGAAAGATATAATGCTCAACAAGCAGGCAATGTATCTGTAAGCATAAAAGAATCGAATTCATATACAAGTACAACTACGACTAATTCAGCAGCAAGAGCTTACGGTTCAGATGGATCATCTGCATATGGATATGGTTCTTCTTCAAATAATACAACAGGAAAGTCCAACACAAGCTCAAATGTAACTTTTAGAGATGAAGGCGCAGCTTATGAAGCCCAACAAATTGCAACTAGGAATATAAATGAATATAATAATCAATTAGAACAAAAGAAGAGAAGTAGAGCAGACAATTATTGGACTGATGAATTGTTAAAGCCTTTCGGAACAAAACGTGGATATGTGAATGCAGAAAAGAGCAATGGTGAATTATTAGTGTTAGAAATTGATATAGATGGAGTGAAATATCCTTTTAATTTTAATCTTACGGATGATCAAGATGAATAAATAAACACTTACTTGATTGCTTGTTCGGGCAACATACTGATATGTTAGTATAGTTAAGGGAAAAACATATAAACAATTGATATAATCACCCTTGAGGATGAGGAGCATAAGCTTCAATTCTCAAGGGATTTTTATTATAAATGTTGATAGGACTTTTTTTATTCCCGCGATTTACCTTTTATGATTGTTCTTTTGGAATAGTTTTGTATTTTTGTAGCGGGAAACACGCGTAATAGAGATAGTGCTTTTGCATTGCCTTTTTGACCGAAAACTGTGCCGTAGTGGATACAGTATGGCTAAAGAAAGAGGCATGCAAAAGCATGGGAAAACTAAAATACTCTCATGAGAAAAAGAGACGGAGTGAGCTAATAAAGGTCTGTAATATTGATTCTCTGTTGATAGACCTACACTCCGCTGAAGGCTCTCATTTTATCGGACTCTTGAGGGAAATAACCAATCATCCATCGTTCTTTCCGTTAAGAGCCGAAAACAGTATCTATACAACAGGAGGTGAAAGCAGTGATGACTATGATAATCTGTTGAATGTTGCGCGTAAGGCTGTAAAGCATGGCTATCGGGTGTTTATACTTCCGAATCCAAAAGGTTTCAGAACTGCGGACTTCATTTTCGAACGAAAAGGCGTGTACAAGATGTTTGATTTGAAAGCGATAGTAGGGAAGAGTTCTGTAGGCAACAGGTTGAAAGAATCGATAGGGCAAACTAATCGTGTTCTGCTCAATATGACCAAAGAGTATAGCACGCGCTTATTGGCGTCAGATATAAAAAGTTATTTTGAAGATAGTACAGAGGCGTTGGAAGTGTTGATTTTTAAGGGTAATAAATCTATTCTCATCGACAGGCGTATTGCATCCCATCCATTGTTTTATCGGTTCCTGAAAAAGAAATGCGAATAATAAATTCAATGTTTAAAGATTGCTATTAAAGTAGAGTAGTGTCGGTAAAGGCTTGATTCTCTCGGAATTACCAGATAATGCTCACAAAGTGTCAGACACTCTGTGATGTAGAAAAGACAAAAAGGCGGGCAGTTCTATACTAATCCTGCCAGCCTTTTGGGGTGATATAACTCAAGTCTGATTTCTGCAGCCTTTCTTTCTTCTTCTTCTTTCTGACGCATGAAAGCCCTGAAGGCTGCACGGACCTCTTCGCGCATTCTTTTCTTTGATGTTTCCTTATCGATATAAAGTTAAGTTGTTATTGCAATACGGCTTCAAAGGGACGGAGAAATCCTGATACCTCCAAATTGTTATACTACTTTTTGTGGACAATAGCATCTTTATAACGGTGGTTATAACGGTGGGAAGGCCGAACATAAATGAAATAGTCTCGTCAAATATCTTTCAGTCAAGTGGTAATTGATTGAGAATCAGATGGTCACGCTGAAAGGGCCTTGAATATGGTATGACAGAAACAGCCTGTGACTTAATCCAGATGTAGAATACCCAGATGTGCGACTAATTGGGGGGTAATCCGAGACGGAACATAGGGGGATTGATTGTTTGACACGGGTCAAACAATTGATTGACGGTTGTCAAACAATCGTTTGACGAGGGTCAAACGATAGAAACCTTGGTTTTAAGGGCCTTTCCTAACGGCTGTAAGGGCCTTTCATAACGGCTATAAGTGTCTTTCATGATGCCTTAAAACACAGGATAATCATAGGGGAATTAAAAACAGGATAATCATGGGTGTGCTTACAAGATATACCGTGATACAACCATATAAAAATCCTTTCAGCCGGAAGTGCTCAGAATGAGCAAGTTAACTTGTGGCTGAAAGTAAAATGGAACAGGAGGGAGATACTGTCTCATGAGTAAATATAAGAGAAATGTTTGTGTGTTTCGTGGAATTTTCGTACCTTTGCAACAGGAGTGCAACAGCCTCCTTGGATGATGCTACAAAAGACGTGGTTTAGGATGGTACTGATGGTACTGAGCGGGCTGGTGCTGACGGCACGCGCTCAGACGACTGCCGGCGACGAAGTAAAGCGCCTGCAGGCCAGGATGTATAAGCTGTATGCAGGCCACGACTACGATCTCTTCATGAGCGTGACAGACAGTCTGAAGGAGGCGGCCGAGAAGGCTGGCGACGAGCGTGTGTACTATCGCGCCTGGGCCAACCAGGCCCTTTTCTCGAGCAACAGGAGCCGCCGCAACCGTGGTATGCAGATCGCCAAGGCGATGCAGGAGCACGCCTCGGCCCACAACAGCAAATGGGGTGTCTATACTGGTACCCATGTCTCGGCCCACATCTACAGGGAGATGGGTAGTACGGACATCGCGCGGCGCGAGTTCCAGAAGGCCATCGACTACGCCCACGAGTACCTGCCAGGCGAGAGTGCCGCCTCGAGCCTGCTCGAACTGGCGAAGATGGAGATGGTGGATCACCACAAACTGCGGAGCCTGGAATATTGTGAACTGGCGATGAAGGAGCCTGGGCTGAATCCCCTGCACCGCCTGAACGCCCTCTCCATCAAGTGCCTCGTGCTGGCAAGGGGACTCTCTCATCGCACTGAGGAGGAGACGAAGACCGAGTTCTACAAGGTGTATCAGGAGCGCGAGAAGGTGAGGCAGGCATACGGCCGTGACGATATCTATGGCCGCAGGATAGAGATGTGGAGGCATATCCTCGATGGGGACTATGATGCCGCCCTGGAAGAGGTGAGGCAGTTTGAGAGTGAGATGGGGCAACTGGAGTTCCAGCGCATCATCTACTATATGAAGGGTGACTACCGCAATGCCTATTCGCTGCTGTGGAAGTACGAGCGGATGTTCGACTCCATCCAGGCGGGCCGCAATGCCCACCTGCTGGCGGAGATGTCGAGCGCCATGGACGTGAGCCGCCTCGAGAACGAGCAGAAGGCGCTGAAGCTGCGCAACCAGTCCTTGCGGCTGGAGAACATGGCCAGCGAACTGGAGCAGCAGCGGCTGAGAGGCGAGGCCCTGGACCTGAGCCTGAAGAACAAGGAGGTGGAACTGCAGAATGCCTCGGTGAAGCAGCAGAACGACAGTCTGGAGAAATACAACAAAGACCTGCAGATCAGCGAGTATGAGTCGAAGATGGCTGCCCATGAGAGTGCTGAGCAGACACGGCGGGTGTTTCTCACTATGGCGGCCATCTTGGTGGCGCTGGTCTTCGCCGCACTGGCGTTTACACTCTGGCGCAGGGCCAGGCATGCGCGGCAGCTGGAGCAGATCAACAGCCAACTTTCGGAGGCTAACAGCAGCCTGAAGACGGCCTACGACCAGTTGGAGGAGACGACGGCTGCCAAGGAGCGCATAGAGAGTGAGCTGCGCATCGCCAGAGACATACAGATGGGGATGGTGCCCGGCACGTTCCCAGCCTTCCCCCAAAGGCCTGACATCGACATCTATGGCTTGCTCGAGTCGGCCAAGGAGGTGGGAGGCGATCTCTACGACTTCTTCCTTCAGGGCGACAAACTCTACTTCTGTATCGGCGATGTGTCGGGCAAGGGAATCCCTGCATCGCTCTTCATGTCGGTGATCGTCAACATGTTCCGGATGGTGGCCAAGGAGGGATTCCCTCCAGAGTATATCGCCACGCGACTGAACGATGCCGTGGCGGAAAACAACGAGAACGGCCTGTTCTGTACGATGTTTATCGGCGAGATAGACTTCACGGCCAAGCGGCTGCTATACTGCAACGCGGGACACAACCCGCCATTGCTGCTCGCCAGACAACTCAACGACCACTCGCCTGCCCAAGCGCAGTTCATGCGGATGCAGAAGAATGCGCCCATCGGCTTCTGGCCTGGCCTGGAGTATGTGGGAGAGAGCCTCGACGACATCCTGGGGCGCCCGCTCTTCCTATATACCGACGGGCTGACGGAGGCAGAGGATAAAGTTCTGGACCAGTATGGTGAGGAGCGGCTGCTGACCCTCATCAATGAAAAACCTTTCGACGGTGCACGGAGTACCATCGAAAGGGTTCGTTCGAGTGTAAAGCATTTCGTGGGCGATGCGCCGCAGAGCGACGACCTCACAATGCTCTGCATCAAGTGCTCATAAGAAGTCTGTGCTGTCCTGGCACGGACGGACACCCCCTTACTGCTCTTTCAAGGCCTCGGCGATGATGTCGGCCATGCGGGCAGCACCCTTCTCGTTGGGGTGGATGCCGTCGTCGACCATCTTGTCGCCATCGTTAGCGTAGAGCGTATGCAGATCGATGACCTTCAGTCCGTACTTCGCTGCGACCTCCTGCTGGATGGGGATGATGCCGTTGACGATGACCGAGTCGTTGATGTTCCACGTCGGCTTGAAGGCGGGGATGGGCGTGCAGAGATATATCTGCGGCCTGGCGGGGGCGTTCCTGCCTGCCTTGGCGGCCTTGGCCCTTGCCTTGGCCATCGCCTTCTGAACCTTCTTGGCGGGCATCTGGGCGTACTGCTTCAGGTCGGGGCGCAGGGTGAAGATCATCTGCTCCAGGTCCTGCCTGAACTCAGAGCCGTACTGCCAGTTCTCGGGCTTCGAGTCGTTCGTGCCGAGTTTGATGATGACCACGTCGGGGTTGAACGCCAGCGCGTCTCTCCAGGCAGGCTCGTTCATGTAGGGGAAGTCACCCTTGTTGAGCATCGTGCGTGAACTCACGCCGAAGTTCCTCACCCAGTAGTCCTGTCCGAGTTTCTTCTGCAACTGAGCGGGATAGCCGTAGGCCGAAGCCATGTCGATGCCATAGCCGTCGGTGATGCTGTTGCCGAGGCAGGCCACACGGACGGCATCGGCCTTCGGAGCCTGATGGGCGTCGAGCCAGTTGCCGATATCGGTGAGCAGCTGGTCGTGGTACTTGAACCACGTGCCGAATCCGAAACCGTGGTCGCCCGTAGGATAGACGTACATGGCGCACTCGTTGCCAGCTAGGCGCATAGCCTTGTAGTACTCCAGTCCGTTGGTCACGAAAGGCACCAGACGGTCGTCACTGGCCGAGATGATCAGCGCCGGAGGTGTGATGTGCCGCTGCACGGCGTTCATCGTCGAGTATTTGTTGACCAGTTTGGCGTCCTTCTGCCCTTCCTTGCCGAGGAAGTTCATGCACGACCACTTGTGGGTCACCCGCTCGTCCATCGAGATCACAGGATAGAAGAGGATGGAGAAGTTGGGGCGTACGTCGAAGTCTGAAAGGGTGGAGATGACTGATGCCAGATGGCCGCCTGCCGAGAAGCCCATGATACCCACGTCGTAGGGATTGATACCCCAGACGCTGGCAGAGTCGCGGACGATACGGAAGCCTTGCTCCACGTCGCTGACAGGACGCGTGCGGTCGCCGTTGGGCAGACGGTAGTTCACTACGAAGTAAGCGATGCCACGCTGGTTCATCCACCCGGAGGCCTGTGTGCCCTCATGGGTGTTCGACAGCATGGAGTATCCGCCTCCTGGGATGCCCACGATGGCTTTGCCGCTGGGCTTCTCAGGGAGGAAACAAACCATTTGTGCCTGACCGTCGGCAGTCAGGTCGAGCGTAAAAGTTCTCGCTGTCTGAGCGAGCATTGTGAGTGCCGAACAGACAGCGAGAAGAATTGACATATATCGTTTCATAACGATAGGATTCAGTCAGATCATGCGAACGGGTTCTCTGTAGGATAGAAGTTGCCCTTCGGGAAGTTGTAGTCGATCTCGTCCACGGGGATGCCCATGTACTTGAGAACCTCCCAGAGATACTTGCCCTGGTGGCCGAACATCACGGCGCAGTGGTGCGGATAGTGCTTCTCGATGAGGACGTGACGATAGAAGCGGCTCATGTTCTTGATACCGAAGATACCGATTGAACCGAATGAGCGTGTAGCCACAGGAATCACCTCGCCCTGAGCGATGTAAGCGCGGAGTTTGGTGTCGGCCGTAGACTGCAGACGATAAACCGTAGCCAGACCCGGCTGGATGTCACCCTCGAGCGTACCGTTGGTCACCTCTACAGGCAGAGCGCGGGCCATAATGCGCTGGAAGCACATCTGGCAGTTGCAGATCTTAGAAGAAGCGGTGTTACCACAGTGGAAGCCCATGAAGATCTCCTTCTCGGTGTAGGTGTCGCAAGCGAACTTCTTGCCCTTGATGCTCTCCTCGTACATGTCGGTAGGTACGGTGTTGTTGATGTCGAGCAGCGTCACGGCATCCTGGCTGATGCAGGTTCCGATGTACTCAGACAGCGCACCATAGATGTCAACCTCGCAAGCCACGGGAATGCCACGGCCCGTCAGACGGCTGTTCACATAGCAGGGAACGAAGCCGAACATGGTCTGGAAGGCAGGCCAGCACTTGTTGGCCATAGCCACGAACTGGCGAGAACCCTTGTGGCCCTCGATCCAGTCTGTCAGCGTCAACTCATACTGAGCCAACTTCGGCAGTACGGAAGGAATCTTGTTGCCTGTGCCGAGTTCAGCAACCATATCCTTCACCACGTCGTCGATACGAGGATCGCCCTGGTGCTTCTGGAAGGCCTCGAGCAGGTCGAGTTCTGAGTTCTCCTCAATCTCCACGTCGAGGTCATACAGGGCGCGGATAGGAGCGTTACAAGCCAGGAAGTTGTTGGGACGGGGACCGAAGCTGATGATCTTCAGGTTCTGCAGACCCACGATAGCACGGGCAATCGGCAGGAACTCATGGATCATCTCTGCGCACTGGGCAGCATCGCCTACGGGCTCCTCGGGAATGTAAGCACGGGTCTTGCGCAGGCTGAGAGCCTGGCTGGCATTCAGCATACCGCAGTAAGCGTCGCCACGACCGTCGATCAGGTCCTTCTGTGTCTCCTCAGCGGCAGCGCAGAACATCGTGGGGCCCTGGAACCAGTCAGCAATCATGGTCTCTGAGATCTCAGGACCGAAGTTGCCCAGATAGACGCACAGGGCGTTACAGCCGGCCTTCTGGACATCAGCCAGAGCCTGCTGAGCGTGGATCTCACTCTCAACGATGCAGATGGGGCACTCGTAGATGCTTTCCTTGCCAAACTTCTTTTCATACTCGGCGATAACGGCCTTACGGCGGTTAACTGCCAATGACTCGGGGAAACAATCGCGGCTAACGGCCACGATACCAATCTTAATTACAGGTACGTTTTGCATAATTGTGTATTTGTTAGAAAGTAATGCTTAATTGATGCGGTTGCAAAGATAAGCAATTTTCCCCGAATGACCATAAATAAAGTGTTAATTGTGTATAATTAATGCAGACTGAGGCCCTACAGAGGCCTTGCAACCCGTTGTCTCACCCATTCCTTGCTCGTTGATGACTCCGTTTTGGCAGACAATCGTGTATCTCCCGTCAGGGATACTGACTTCCGTTGCGGACTTGTTGGCATTGAGGATCACGATGATGTCGCGCCAGTCGTCACGGCCTGCATAGTTCTTCAAACGATATGCCACAACCTTGTCTGGGGTATCGAGGAACTCCAGATGCTTCCTGACGAGATCGGCATTGCCCAGACGGAAGGCGGGATGGTGCTTACGCAGGGCAATCAGGTTCTTGTAGTAGTCGAACACCTGCGGATATTTCGTCTTGTTGCCCCAGTCGAGGTGATTGATGCTGTCTGGTGACTCGAAACTATTATGGACACCGAGTTTTGTACGCAGCAGTTCCTCACCACTCAGCATAAAGGGAACACCCTGAGAGGTGAAGACAGTTGTCTGTGCCAGGAGGTCGAGACGGATCAACTCAGCCTCGCTGATGCCGGGGAGACTGGCCTTGAGACGATCCACAAGACACATATCATCGTGACAACTCACATAGGACATCATCTGTGTGGGCTCCAAAGCCCAGGGCTCTTTTGAATAATTGACCTTTGTCATATCTACTTGCGGATGGGCGATGCAGCCGGCGATGCCGAACTTCAGGCTCTCCTTCATGACAGCCAATTCTGAGGACTTCAGGATACGGGTGCCTGTTCCTATCCATCCAGTCTTCGAGTCATCATCGAAGGGACCTCTTAATGCGTCGCGAATCTCATCCGAGAAGGCTGCGATGCCAGGCATCTGCGGGATGTTGGCCTTCATGCCGAGCCGTTCGTTGGGGATGGCACAGGCACCAGCACTCCACCCCTCGCCATATATAAATATGGTGGGGTCGATCTCGTCGACAGCCTTGCGGATCTCGTTCATCGTCTCGATGTCGTGACAGCCCATCAGGTCGAAACGGAAACCATCGATGTGGTATTCGTTGATCCAATACTTCACACTCTCAATCATGAACTTGCGCATCATCGGCTGATCAGAAGCCGTCTCATTGCCGCAGCCTGAGCCGTTGGAATACTTCTTGTCTGCTGTAAACCTATAATAGTAGTCAGGATAGGTGCGATGGAAGTTTGAGTGCTCGATGTCGTAGGTATGGTTATACACCACGTCGAGAATCACGCTGATGCCGGCCTGATGGAGGGCCTGCACCATCTGCTTGAACTCACGGATGCGCACCTCTGGGTTGTAGGGGTCAGTAGAATAGCCACCCTCTGGCACATTGTAGTTCACAGGGTCATAGCCCCAGTTATACTGTGGTTCGTTGAGACGCGTCTCATCCACAGAGCCATAGTCGTAACTGGGTAGGATATGGATGGCATTCACGCCGAGCGTCTTCAGGTGATCGATGGCCCAAGGCTCTGTGAGAGCGAGAAACTTGCCTGGATACTTAGCATCCTCTCGGGCGATGGAGAAGTCACGATGGTGCATCTCGTAGACCACTAGGTCGGCAGGCGACTTGACAATAGGGCGTTTGTCGCTGCACCAACGTTCTGGATTGGTCTTCGTCCTGTCGATGATGGCCCCTCGCTTGCCATTCACACCAACGGCCTTGGCAAACACGCCTGGGCACTCGCCGTTGCCCATGTCGAAGGTGTAGAACTTACCCATGAGGTCTCCCTTCACGGTGGCTGTCCACTGTTCGTTGGCTTTGCGCGACATCTTGACAGTCTTCACGGCTTTGCCGCCGAGGCCTGACTCATAGATACGCACGACGACCTTCTTGGCATCGTTGGGCGCAAAGAGTGCAAACTGAGTCTTCTCAGGGCTGTAACTCACTTCTTGAAATGCCTGTGCTGCCACTTTCTTGGGGAACAGCAAAGACAGTAATCCTGCAAATATCAAGGCCTTCATTGTTTGTTATTGTTGTGTTTCGTCTTTCTGATCAGCAAAATGGTGTAGAAGAGTGCAATGAGGAACAGTACGATCACGACGGAGGCGACGATAAGTATCGTGTTCGCCCGCTTTTGAGCCGCCTGACTGCTCTTCTCGTACACATGGACCACGGAATTGACCTGGTAGTTGCGAAGAAGTGGGCAGAAGGTTACGTTGCAACCCTTTGTGAACTCCACATATCGGTGGGCACGGTCTATGTCTCCGTCATCAGCGAGTCGCTCTGCCAGGAACAGCAGTGAGGCTTGGTTCATCACGGCACACCTGATATCGTCGAGTGCCGACTTTCCCAGCCAATAGCAGGTCATATCGTGATTGTTGAGATTGGCGTATACCATCGCACGGTAGAAGGCGGCAAAGGCACTCTCGTGGGTGTTGTCGGTAACCTTCTTGAACCATTCGTCGCTGAGTTCCAGGGCATCCTGAAACAGTCGGCGGGCACTGAGAATATCCATTTTCAAGTGGAGATAGCGCTCGCTGCTGTCATCGGCTACCGCCAGCACGGAGTCACGGTAGAGGTTCTGCAGATCGTAATACCTCTGACGCACATCTGGGCGCTGGGTATAGAAGCCTAACTCTCCGCAGACATGCATCCAGGCATTGTAATAGTCGCACAGCCCGTTCTTGTCGAGGTCAGACCTCTTGACCAGACGGAGTTGCTCGAGCGACTCGGTGTATCTGCCGGAACTGGAGCACTGAAAAGCCAGCCGGGACCGGAACTTTCCGATGAGGTCTGAACGATGGAGGGAGTCGGCCAGGCTGATGCACGTCTCTGCATAATAGAGGGCGGAGTCGTTCTTGTAGGGCTCATAGAGCAGGAAGAGCCTCTCGGCCTTCTGGAGACGCTCTTCTGTACTCTTCGCCGTCAGAAAACTGTCTTGGCATGCAGAAATCTGATGGCCTCGCTCTGCAACGAATTGAGGCGACTGGCTGATAGCCTCGTCAATCTCCTGATAGAGTGCCTTGAGGTCTACCTGCTCGTCCGTCTGGGCTGTCGCCCCCATCGTAAGCGAAAGGAAGAGATATAATAAATAGTTTCTCATAAGCCTGTTGGTTCATTTCGCAATCAGGGAAACGGCGAATCCGCCACCAGGGGCTTCAGTGAGTTTCAGAACGTCCTTGGCCGTAACTACCTTCTTGGTGATGGTGTAGGCTTGCGGATTGGTCTCGTAGTGGGCATCCTTCGCATCGGCATAGATGGTACAGTCGTACTTGCGGCCCTTATCGAGGAAATCGAGTTTGATGGCTGTCTTATGACCGTTCTCGTCACACTTGCCGCCGATGAACCAGTTATCTGTTCCCTTGGCTTTGCGGGCAACGGTGATGTAGTCGCCTGGCTCGGCCTCGAGATACTTGGAGTCGTCCCAGTCGCAGGCTACGTCGCGGATGAACTGGAAGGCGTCGTCGAACTGCTCGTAGTGCTCAGGCAGGTCTGCTGCCATCTGCAGAGGCGAGTACATCGTCAGATAGAGTGCCAGCGAACCAGCAATGGTGATACGGGCCCAACTGGTATTGTCGCTCCAGGTGTTCAGTTTCGTGACGAAGATGCCTGGGGTGTAGTCCATCGGACCGCCTTGCAGACGGGTGAACGGCAGGATGCAGGTGTGGTCGGGGTTGGAGCCTCCGAAGGCCTCGTACTCCGTACCACGGGCACTCTCACCACCCACGAGGTTCGGCCAGGTGCGGCAGAGACCTGTGGGACGGGTTGCCTCATGCGAGTTCACCATGATGTGATGCTTGGCGGCCTCTTTGATGACGTAGAGGTAGTGGTTGTTCATCGACTGTGAGTAGTGATGGTCGCCACGGGGGATGATATCACCCACATAGCCTGTCTTCACGGCATCATAGCCGTATTTGTTCATCAGTTCGTAGGCCTCCTTGATATGGCGCTCGTAGTTCTGGGTCGATGATGATGTCTCGTGGTGCATGAGCAGTTTCACGCCTTTCGAGTGGGCATAGTCGTTGAGCATCTTGATGTCGAAGTCGGGGTAGGGGGTCACGAAGTCGAAGACATCGCGCTTCCACATGTTCGCCCAGTCTTCCCAACCAACGTTCCATCCTTCTACGAGCACTTCGTCAAGACCGTTCTTGGCTGCGAAATCGATGTAACGCTTCACCTTCTCGTTGTTGGCGGCATGACGGCCGTGAGGCTTTACGCTGCTCCAGTCGATCTGGTCGAGTTTGATTGAGGGGAAGTCATTGGTGTAGTGCCAGTTCGACTTGCCGACAATCATCTCCCACCATACACCACAATACTTCGTGGGATGAATCCAGGATGTGTCTTCAATCTTACAGGGCTCGTTGAGGTTGAGGATCAGATTGTTGGAGAGCATGTCGCGGGCATCGTCAGAAACCATGACGGTGCGCCAAGGTGTCTCACAAGGCGTCTGCATGGCTCCCTTCAGGCCTGTGGCATCAGGCGTCAGATGGCTGACGAAGGTAAGAGGTTTCGGCAGGGGCCAGACTGACGGTTTGGGGTCAGGGGTATAGGCATTGCTGCCGCCCATGAGTTTCTCAGAGAGGTGCTTGGTTTCGGCATCGACGAGTTCGAGGTGCATCGTGGCATAGTCCTGACAGGCGGCCTCGTGGATGTTGATATACAGTCCGTCGTCACTTTTCATCTGCAGGGAGGTCTGCACACCTGTCTCTGAGAAGACGGCCACAGAGGAGTTGTCCCAGTTGACGGCTTCCTTCATACGGCTGCGTATCTCTGAGAGTTTTGTCTGCTGGGTCATCTGCTCTTGGGTGTCGTAGTCGCCAGGAAGCCACCATGCCATGTGGTCGCCTGCCATGGCAAACTCTGAGCGCTCTTCCTTGATGATGAAGTAGTTCAGGTCGTTCTGTTGGGGGAACTCATAACGGAATCCGATACCGTCGTCATAGACACGGAAACGGATGATGATTTCACGGCGATGTTGTTGGGGTTCCAGTTGCACGTCCATGTTCCTGGTAGTCCTGCGCTCGTTCCAAGTCTTCTGAAGGGTGACGGCCAGTTCGTTGTAGTGGTTACGGATGTCCTTGGTCTCACCCCAGACGGGTTGCCAGGTCTCGTCGAACTCTGAGGTCTCTTCCTTGGCGATTGCAAAGCCGTCCATGAGGTCTGTCTCTCTCATACCCATCGAGGCATGCTTGTCCTTGGCCAGTTCGAGGCCAAGGAAAGAAGGCTTGATGACGGCCTTGCCTTTGTAGGTCATCTCATAGACGGGACGGCCTGTGTTATCTACAGAAAACTTTAACTCAATGTTGCCATTCGGCGACTTGACATTGCCAGCCCATGCCATCATTGGTAATAAGGCGGCCAATACGATCATTCGTGCAATTCGTTGTCTCATTTTCTTCCGCTTTGTATAATTAATGTGCTGATTTCGTTGTTGAGGTCATCGGCGGCTAGGAGTTGCTCGATGGTGAGGTGCATGCGATAGCGCCAGTAGTGACGAGGATTGGCGGGGATGTTGATACGCTCGGCATTCTCGTCGGGCAGACGCAGTTTCTCGTCGATACTCATCCAGTCTTGGAAGGAGATCATGCAGAGCATCGACGGACACGTCAGGTGACGGCTCACGATATCTCTGGCCAGCCAGCCTGGCAACGGACGGGGGGCAGCCCCACTACGGCGCAGCGTCGTGTTGTAGTAGGCCTGTGAGCGCTCCTCGTCTTCGTCCCACCACTGTCTGAGCGTGGGCATGTCGTGGGTAGAGATGGTGTCTACACTCCGGTAGGGGTTATGCGACAGTTTGCCAAAGCGCGTCGTGGGATCCTTGGGCATCGACTGGATCTCCAAGGAGAGGATACGCAGTTCGTTCATCACCCAGGGCACACAGTCGGGCACCATGCCGAGGTCTTCAGCACAGACGAGCATTCGGGTGGCCTGTGTCAACTTAGGCAGTTTCTTCATCGCCTCCGTGTACCAGAACTGGTTGTTGCGATGATAGAAGTAGTCGTTGTAGAGACGGTTGAAACAGTACTTCTCACCGTCATTCAATTGGTTGTAGCCTTCCTGATACTGTACGGCGATACGCGGATGCCAACGATCATTACGCTTGTGGTCAACAAGGAACAGATTCTCCCTGAAGGGCACGCCGTAGGCTTCGATCTCCTCCTTGCTCATGCCTAAGGCTGGGGCAAACTGGCCCATGAGCCCTGACTTCTCTGGCATGGGAATCTCCCAAATACGGAAGAAACCCAGCACGTGGTCGATACGGTAGGCATCGAAATATTCCGCCATCTTACGGAAACGGCGCACCCACCACGAGCAGTCGTCCTTCAGCATCTCGTCCCAGTTATAGGTGGGGAAGCCCCAGTTCTGACCGTCGGCAGAGAAAGCATCAGGGGGCGCTCCAGCCTGACCGTTGAGGTTGAAGTACTTAGGCTCTACCCAGGCCTCCACACCGTCACGGCTGATGCCGATGGGGATATCGCCTTTCAGGATGACACGGTTCTTGCGAGCGTAAGCGTGGGCTTCGTGCATCTGGGCATCGAGGTTATACTGCACGAAATACCAGAAGTTCAGTTCCTTCTTACCCTTGAAGGTCGATTTCTGCGTGTTCTGGAGGGTTGCCTCCTTGGGCCATGTGGGGAACTCGGCCGTGCCATAGAGGTCACGATAGTAGCAGAAGGCTGCATAAGGCACCAGCCAGGCCTTGTTCTGCTCGAAGAACTTCTTATAACTATCCCGACGCTGTACCGTTGCCCATTCCTGTGCAAAGATTGTTCGCAGATAGTCCATCTTGGCAGCGAACATCCGTTCATAGTCTATCTGTGGCAGGGCGTTCAGTTCCTGACGCAATGCCTCGAAGGCCTGACGCTTGGCTTCGTCCTTAATGGCAGGCAACTGTCGGAAGTCGGTATATTGCGGATGCAGGGCATAGATACTGATGCTGTTGTAGGGATAGGAGTCTTGCCACGTCTTCGTCATGTTCGTATCGTTGATGGGCAACACCTGCAACACACGCTGCTTTGTCTTTGCACACCAGTCGACCATCAGTTTCAGGTCGCCGAAGTCGCCAACGCCGAAACTGCCCTCGCTGCGCAGCGAGAACACGGGTATCACGGTGCCCGCTCCCTTCCAGGGGTAGATGGGGAAGAATGCCTGCGACAGTTCGTAGACCACTACCTCGCCCTGTTCCAGTTGCGGCAGGCTGACCTTGCGGTTCTCGCCGTTCTCCCAGAGGGGGGTCACGTCTACATCGTCGTCGAGGCCCACGAACTTGAACTCCAGCGTCTCTGGCAGGGTGCTGGCGTCGAGGCTCACCACCCATTCGTTGCTCTCGTGCTCTGTCATCTCGATGGCGCGCTTGGCCTCCCAGTTGCCCAGCGCGTCGCTGGCACCAAGGATGGCCAGCCGCTCGTTGTTGCGCAGTTGAGGGGCGCGCACCTTCAAGCGCACTGTCTTGGCATAGGATGTCTCGGCGCTGATGCTCCGTTTCCTGGCTGCCACGCACTCGGTGAAGGCCGTCGAGTAAAGGAAGGCGTCTTCTGGAATGTCGAGCCAGTGGTCATACACCATATAGTGCGTCCCTTTCTGGGCTGCAAACTCCAGGCGATGCGGTTCCACGAGCCACTCCGTCCGCTCCTGCTTTTCGCCGCGCATCACACTATAGTAGTAGTCGATGTAGCCTGCGTTCTTCACATTCTTACTGATTTCTGCTGTCCAGTGGATGCCGTCGAGGGTACCCATCTTGTGCTCTTCGACCTTGCCATCCGTCAGGATGTTCACTATCAGCTCCTCGCCGAAAGTGGTCTGATACTCCAGATGAAAGTTGATTCTCATATTATAATTAGTTTCTTGTTAGACGAATTGTAGGTTGTTGTTTACTTAATAATATATAATGTAGACTTGCGTCGACTTTTCTTGGGTCAAAGGTACGAATAATTTCCCCCCGTTGTCATTCCGTGAGCAAAGATATTGCGAATTGAGAAATGCAATCGTTTGCATTTCGTTGCCGATGGGTGTACATTTGACACACGTCAAGAAGAGGGTTGTATGAGGGATGATTTTTGCCGAAAAACTTGTGTGTGTGCGGACACAGTTGTACCTTTGCAGCGGATTTAAGAAACAAAGGTAGTATTTAGGATAACATTTTAAAGTAAAAGAAAGGGTTTAGTTATGATTATCTTCAATTATGTAGTATTGTCGCTCGCTTCAGTGGTAAAGACCAAGGCCGTTGCCCTGATGAGCAAATAGGAGAGAGGTTCGTTTGTTTTATCATATGAGAGAGAGGGGCTGCCCTGCGAGGGGCAGTTCCTCTTTTCTGTTGATTCCCTTTTTTTGTCTTGATATCTATACAAAATCAGTGTTCCTTGTCGGGCTGCTGACCGTCGTGAGCCTTCCAGGCGCACTCGGTGATCTTCATATCCGAGAAGACGGCCGTGAACGATGATTCCTCGGGCGAACAGGCATAGATGCCGAAACGGATCTCATCGCCACCGGCATACATGTGGCAGATTCGCATCTGGCTGAACGTCACGCCGTCGGCGGAGCACTCGATGCAGTAGTCATCCTCGCGGCGCGAGAAACGGTACCACATGGTCTTCACATCGGCGGGGATGGCCGTCGTGGCCCAGTCGGAGTAGCCGTTGTTAGTGGCGACGCTGCCCAGATGCTGGAACGCCTCGTTCTCGTATTCCACCGAGCCTTTCAGCCAGTTCTCGCTGTCGAGATACATCACGATGCCGCACTGGTCGAAGCGGTGGTGACTGCCCGTGAAGTCGGTCTTCACCACGAAACTGAAGAACCGTTCGCGCGTCGTCATCTGCAGCACGGGGGCGTTGTCGTTCTGGAAGTGATAGTAGGTGCGCTGCCAGAGGTCGGTCTTGGGAGCGGTGGTGATGCGGATGGTATCATCCTTGATTTCACACGCGGCAGGCTCCCGCGTCCACTGGAGACTGCCCAAATCGATGTGGCCGCTGTCAGCAAGTGCCACCTTTACGTCGTCTACGAAATCCATCGTCGTTTCCTGTTTGTTCTGCTGTCCGCATGCCGTCAGCATGAGTCCGGCGCATAATAATGAGAATAGTTGTTTGTTCATATTTGTTTTCATTCTGTTTCATAATTTGCGGATGACACGGCAGGGATTGCCTACGGCCATCGAGTCGGAGGGGATGTCCTTCACCACCACGCTGCCTGCCCCGATGATGCAGCGGTCGCCGATGGTCACCCCGGGGCATACCGTCACGCCGCCTCCCAGCCAGCAGTCTTCGCCGATGGTGATCGGCGAGCAGCGCTCGATGGGCTTGCGGCGCTCCACGTGGTCGATGGGGTGGTTCGGTGTGAGGAACTGGCAGTTGGGGCCCACCTGGGTGTTGCGCCCGATGGTGATCAGGCCGCCGTCGAGCATCGTACCGTTGTAGTTGATAAACACGTTCTCGCCCAGCCGGATGCCGTGCCCGTGGTCACAGTGGAAGGGCGGCGACACCGTCGACGACTCCGGGATGCCGGGAATCAGTTCCTCTATCGTCTGTCGGTAGTCTTCGTCCTCAACGGTCATGGTCTGCAGTCTGGCGCAGATGTGCTTGGCCCTGTAGTAGCTCGCCAGGCACTCCTCGCTGGTAAAGTCGTAGAACTCCTCGTTGCGCATCTTTTCAAATTCTGTCATAGCTTTATAGTCTTTAATATTATATTCCGTCGGCACTGGTCCGTTTCGGTCTGTATCATCCTTTTTCCGTGGTATTCGTCGTTTCCGGCTGCAAAGGTACAAAGAAATCCGCAGACCGCCGTAGCGATTTGCGGATTATTTTCGTCGGACGATGTCGTTTTTGTCGGCTGAGCAGACTCTCTGATGTCACGATTTGCTCCGCCGGGGTGGATTCCCCGCAAAAAGAGAAATGCTGTAGGTTTTTTATTTATACCTACAGCACATGCAAACCTATTTTGAAAACCTTTGCTTTATAGTACCCAGAGCCGGGGTCGAACCGGCACGGGTTGCCCCACTGGTGTTTGAGACCAGCGCGTCTACCGATTCCGCCATCTGGGCGTAGCACATTACTGCCGGATTCTCAAGCTTTGACGCTGCAAAGGTAATATAAAAATCTGAATTGACAAAGGATTCTGATAAAAAATTAAAAAATATTTTCGTATATCATAACTTTTTCGTATCTTCGCACCCAATATGTTACTAGATCTATTTCATGGACATCAAAGACACTAAGACATTCTGCGTGATTCTCGCAGGAGGAAGGGGGCGCCGCCTATGGCCTGCCAGCAGGAATACCTATCCGAAACAGTTTATGGACTTCTTTGGCACAGGGAGGACAATGCTGCAGACCACCGTCGACCGCTTCTCCAAGATCCTTCCCAAAGAGAATATATATATATGTACGTGTAAAGAGTATCTGTCGCAGGTGAAGGAGAACCTGCCCTGCCTGACGGATGAGAACATCCTCGTGGAGCCTATCCATCGGAACACGGCCCCGAGTGTGGCTTGGGCCACGATGCGCATCCTCAGGCGCGAACCGATGGCGAACATCATCATCTCGCCGTCAGACCAGATGGTAATCGACGAGGAACGCTTCTTCCAGAGCGTGAGGATAGGCATCGGGTATGTCTCGGAGAACGATGTGCTGCTGGCCATGGGCGTCAAGCCCACCAGACCGGAGCCCGGATATGGCTATATCCAGCTGGGCGACATCAGCTGCAAGCCCGACGTGTATAGGGTGAAGTCGTTCACGGAGAAGCCCGAGCGCGACTTCGCGAAGATGTTCATGGAGAGCGGGGAGTTCTATTGGAACACCGGCATCTTCATCTCCAACGCCCGCCATCTGACCAAGAGCTTCGAGGACATATTCCCCGTCGTGCTGCGCAACCTGAAGGTGGAGAGCCCCGACTATACGTATGAGGAGGAGCTGGCCTACGTGGGGGAGAACTATCCGCGCTATCCGAACCTGTCGCTCGACTATGCCATCCTGGAGCAGAGTCGCGACGTGTACGTCATGAAGTGCGACTTCGGCTGGGCCGACCTGGGCACATGGCACGCCATCTACGAGGCGATGAGCAAGGTGGAAGACGACAATGTGGTGCTCGACTCTCAGGTGGAGATGGAGGACTGCCATAACAACATCATCTGCCTGCCCAAAGACCGCCTGGGGGTGATCAGCGGCCTCGACGGCTACATCGTGGTGGAGCATGATAACGTGCTCTTCATCTGTAAGAAGGGTGACTCCTCATCGCTCGTGAGGAAATATGCCAGCGAGGTACAGATGAAGTACGGAGATGACTTTGTTTAGTTTACGGTTTACGGTTTACAGTTTACAGATGATTACTTATAGGCAGTGAATGGCTTGCCTGCATATCATCTGTAAACCGTAAACTGTAAACCGTAAACTATTTAGAGAATTCGGAATAGATCTTCGCGGCGATTTCCTTGAACTCCTGTTCGGAGAGCTTCAGCTTCTCGCGGCGGAAGTCTGCGTCGCCCTCGCTCTGCATCGGAATCAGGTGGATATGGGCGTGGGGCACTTCGAGCCCTAACACCACCTGCGCCACCTTCTTACAGGGAAACGCTGCCTTCACGGCCTTGGCCACACGCTTGGCAAACACCTGGTAGCGGGCTATCTCGTCGTCGTCCATGTCGAAGATATAGTCTACTTCGCGACGGGGAATCACAAGGGTGTGACCCTTCACCAGCGGATTGATGTCGAGGAAAGCATAGAACTCCTCGTTCTCCGCACACTTGTAGCTGGGAATCTCACCAGCGGCAATCTTACTGAATATATCCATAGTAACTTTATATTGTTTACGGTTTACAGTTTACGGTTTACAGATGATTACATTTGTGGTGGATTGTCAGGGCTTGCTAGCAAATCACCTGTAAACTGTAAACCGTAAACTGTAAACATAATATTATCCAACGGTTATTTTATCGATTCTCAGCTTGATGCTTCCGCGGGGAATCTTCACTTCCACCTCGTCGCCCACCTTGTGGTTTAGCAGTCCCTGGGCGATGGGGGTCTTGATACTGATCTTTCCCTCGCGCAGGTTGGCCTCGCTCTCGCTGACGATGGTGTAGGTCATCTTGGCCTTGTTCGTCAGGTTGGTCATCTCCACCTTCGACAGGATCTGCACGGAGTCTGTGCTCAGGCGCGACGTGTCTACCACCTTTGCCTCAGCGATGGTCATCTTCAGACGGTTGATCTTATCTTCAAGATGAGCCTGGGCCTCCTTGGCGGCATCATACTCGGAGTTCTCACTCAAGTCTCCCTTCTCACGGGCCTCGGCGATGGCTGCAGAGGCTTTAGGGCGTTCCACCGCTTCCAGGCGGTGTAGTTCGGCTATCAGCTTGTCATAGCCTTCTTGCGACATGTATGCCATGATAATACAATTTAATTGTTTACGATTTATTTATTCGATTTATAATTTCCCTGGATAGACAAAAAGAAAAGAATCCCGACTTTCTCCACGTCGGAATCCTCTGGTACTCGCATGTCCTTATCCTTACTTAACAGGATGCAAAGGTAGGAATTATTTTTTAATTGCACAAATTTTTCCCCATAAAAAATGCAAAACCCCGTAAATGACGATTGCCGATACCCATCCCCCGATGACGTCGACGACGTAGTGGGCCTGGATATAGACGGTGGCGAAGCACATCAGCACGTAGAGTGGCATCATGCCCCAGAAGAGCCACTTGTTGCGCAATCGCCAGGCGAGGAACATCAGGATGGTCGTTACGCCGACATGACTGCTCGGGAAGGCGGCTGTGGGCCGCTCGCCTGCGGTATGGGCACTCTCCACGAAGTGGTAGAAGATACCGTCGCTCCACCCAGGCATGGGTAGCGCCTCCTGGTGGGTGGCGAAATAATGGCCCAGATCGGGAAACACGCCGGCAGCGATGTTCTCGACGCCCACGGCCTGATAGTAGTACTGGGGGCCTGTGACGGGCAGGAAAATGAAAAAGACGTAATAGATGAAGAACGACGTGAGGATCATGAACACCGTACGGTCGAACTCCTTGTAGCGGAACAATAGGGCGAAGAACGTCACCACTCCTATCAGCGGGTAATAGGAGGAGTAGCCTAAGTGCATCAGTTCGCTGAACACGGGGTGGGTGATGGCCTGTGAGAAGAGCAGCGCTGGCTGACAGCCGCAGAGCCATTGGTCGTAAGCGGCGAAATGGTGGTCGAAGTTGGGGAAGATCCTGTTAAGTTCGTATGTGTCGGGATACCACCATGACAGTAAGAGCATCTGGACGCCGACGCGACAGAAAAGGGTGAGTCGGCATGGAACGAGACGATAGACGACCCACATGGCCAGTGTAAGCATCACCACACGGAAACGTCCCCAGAGCAGGGCCTCTGGATGTACGGACTTCGTAAAGGTGAAGAGTATCAACAACGTTGTCAACAGCAGATAGCCCATGACGACCCATTCCACCGCCAGAAGCCCCTTCCTCGGCTTCTTCTCAATCTCAAACAGTAACTTAAAATACTTCAATGTTCAATCTCCAATCTTCTACAGCCATCCGTTCTCCTTGTACCACGCGATGCTTCTGCGTACACCCTCTGCCAGCTTTACCTGAGGCTGATAGCCCAGCTCGTCGATGGCGGGCTGGATATCACACCGCCAGTTGCGCTGTTTCAGGATGTTGAACTTGTCATTGTTCAGCACACTGACCTTACCCGTGATCCTGCTGCTGTACTCTCCGAAGAAGGTGATGATGCGCAACACCCACACCGGGGCTGTGACGCGGATCCACCACGGACGGCCTAGCTCCTCATGGATCAGGTCGCTGAAGGTCGTGCTCTGATACACCTCTCCGTCAGAGAGGAAGTACTTGCGCCCGTTGGCTCCCTTTTCCATCGCAAGGAAGACGGCCTGCACCACATCCGTCACGTAGACGAACGTGATGTCCTGACGCTTGTAGCCCACGGCGAAGTCAGAGTGTTGCTTGATGCTCTTCGCCATCACGAAGTAGTCTTTCTCCCTGGGGCCATAGACGCCTGTCGGCCTTAGTATAATATAAGGTAAGCGCGAGGCGACGGTTTCCAGATACTTCTCGGCGGCCAGTTTGCTGCGGCCGTACTCCGTGTTGGGACGAGGTGTGTCCGTCTCGCGGATCTCGTCGTACGGCTGTTGCTCTTTGATGGCACCGAAAATGCTGAGACTGCTCAGGTAGACAAACCGTTTCAGTGGCATCTGCAGCTCGAGGATGGCCTCCACGAGATGCTTCGTTCCCTCGCAGTTGATACGCATAAAATCCTGCTTGTTCAGGCACTTCGTCACACCAGCGGCATGCACCACGTAGTCGAAGTCCTTACCCCTCAGTTGCTCCACGAGCTGTTCCTTCGAATTGAGGTTCAGTTCGATAAAGTGGATGCGCTCGTCCTGCAGCCATTCCTTCGAACTGCTCTTGCGTATGGCGGCCCATGTCTCGAGACCGCGATTCAGCGCTTCTTCCACGATAAACGAGCCGATAAACCCGCTCGCACCAGTGATTAAAATCTTCATTCTGTCAAATTTGCCTGCAAAGATACACATAATTTTGAACACAGAGATGCAGTGATACAGAGATTTTATGATAAAAAAACAAAAAACTCCGTGTATATGTACCATTGTGTTGAAATTTATTTCTATCTTTGCAGTAACTAAGAACATCAAGTCTATGGGAAAGAAACAAGGTGGTAAACGTTTAGGGAAGAAGCAGGTCAGCGAACTGCTACAGAATCTCTTCCAGCACAATCCGAACGAGACGTTCACGTTCAAACAGATTTTCAGGGCACTTAAGTTCGACACCCATCCGCTGAAGATGCTCGCCATCGACACGATGGAGGAGATGGCATGGGACGACTTCCTGCTCAAGGTCAGCGACAACTCGTATCGCCTGAACCTGAAGACACAGGTTCAGGAGGGTGTCTTCCGTCGGAAGGCTTCAGGGCGCAACTCGTTCCTGCCCGACGATGGCGGCACCCCCGTCTTCGTGGCAGAGCGCAACTCGATGTCGGCTATGGATGGCGACCGTGTGAAAGTGTCGTACATGGCCCGTCGCGACAAGCATATCAAGGAGGCGATGGTCATCGAGATCGTCAAGCGTGCCCACGATCAGATCGTAGGAAAGCTGCGTGTCGACAAAGACTGGGCCTTCCTCATTCCGCAGGACTCTACCTTCGTCCACGACATCATTATCCCCAAGCGTAAGCTGAAGGGCGGAAAGACTGACGACAAGGCGGTGGTGAAGGTCATCCAGTGGCCCGACAACGAACATAAGAACATCATCGGATCCGTTGTTGATATTCTTGGCAAGACAGGGGAGAACAATGCTGAGATGCACGCCATCCTCGCACAGTACAACCTGCCTTATAAGTATCCGAAGAACGTGGAGGAGGCTGCCGAGAAGATCGATGCTGCCATCACCCCGCAGGAGATTGCCCGGCGTGAGGACTTCCGCGACGTGTTCACCTGCACCATCGACCCCAAGGATGCCAAGGACTTCGATGATGCCTTGAGTATCCGTAAGATGGAGAGCGGGCTGTGGGAGGTAGGCGTGCATATCGCAGATGTCAGCCACTATGTGAAGGAGGGCTCTGTCATCGACAAGGAGGGCTTTAACCGTGCCACGAGCGTCTACCTTGTAGACCGCACCATCCCCATGTTGCCTGAGCGCCTCTGCAACTTCATTTGCTCTCTCCGTCCTGATGAGGAGAAACTCTGTTATAGTGTGATCTTCCTGCTCGACGACGAGGCGAATATTAAGAAGTGGCACCTCGCTCATACCGTCATCCGCAGTGACCGCCGCTATGCCTACGAGGAAGTGCAGCAGTTGCTCGAGGACAATGGCGTGGCTACTGATACGAGGAGTGAGGAGTGTGGAGTGAGGAGTGAGAATAGTTCTGCGGCAAAAAGTGATCTCCTTCCTCCTCGAAAAAAGCTCAAAGGCGAAAACGCCTTGGAGCTTTGCGTCCTCGATGCCCTTGCCAAGAAGCTCCGTGCCGCCCGCTTCAAGAATGGCTCCGTGAAGTTCGACCGTGAGGAACTCCACTTCGATGTCGACGAGAACGGCAAGCCCGTCAGGGCCTACTTCAAGGTGTCGAAGGATGCCAACAAACTCATCGAGGAGTTCATGCTGCTGGCCAACAAGACCGTCGCCGAATCGATTGGTCGTGTGAAGAAGGGTGTAAAGGCCAAGACATTGCCTTATCGTGTCCACGACCAGCCAGACCCGCAGAAACTCGAGAACCTGCGTCAGTTTGTGTCGAAGTTCGGCTATAAAGTGAAGACCAGTGGCACGAAGGGAGCCATCACGAAGTCGCTCAATGCCCTCATGGCCGATGCCCAGGGCACCCGTGAGCAGAATGCCATCGAGATGGTGGCCCTGCGCGCGATGATGAAAGCCAAGTATAGCGTCCATAATATCGGGCACTATGGCCTGGCCTTCGACTACTACACACACTTCACCTCGCCCATCCGGCGCTATCCCGACCTGATGGTGCACCGTCTGCTCACGAAGTATCAGGATGGCGGGCGATCAGCCAACAAGGAGAAGTATGAGGAGTTCTGCGAGCACTGCAGCGACATGGAGCAAGTGTCGCAGAACGCTGAGCGCGACTCCATCAAGTATAAGATGGTGGAGTTCATGGCCGACAAGATTGGCAACACCTATGATGCCCATATCTCCGGCCTCACCTCCTATGGCATCTATGCTCAGATCGACGAGACCCACTGTGAGGGTATGATCCCCATCCGCGACCTTGGCGACGACTACTACGACTTCGACGAGAAGAACTTCGTCATCATTGGCCGCCGTCATCACACGAAGTACCAGCTTGGCGACCCCATCCGCATCCAGGTGGCCCGTGCGAACATTGAGCGCAAACAGCTCGACTTCACCCTCGCCGACGATTAGTGTTTCCGCCATCTGCCGAGAGGCTTCATTTCCGCGCGTTCCTTTTATTATTACGCCTGCGAGGAAATGTTAAAAAACATATTCCCTGAATAAAAATCCCGATATTTGTTTGGCACGTATCGGGATTTTTGCTTATCTTTGCACCGTAATTTTAAAACATGACAATCAAGTAACAAGTATCACAAAACTCAGAAAATGTTATGCACCGGTCGGATATGACTGGCGGGATCTTGTGCTCTTTGACATTCTGGTACAACGATAGTGTTTTGTGATAGAGACTTCGAGTAAAGTTTCTGTGAACCTTACTGGACAGCGGCTTCAGACCGTTGCCCACATTCTTCTTGCGCCCTTCTATATAGGGCATACGTCAATTATTTCAATTACCATCATCTTATTCTTTCTATGAAAAAAAATGAGGAAAACAATGTGGATGAAGAGTTCGACCTATTTCTTCAGAAGTTTATCGATGACGTGTCCCACTGTAACGACGATGACAGTGACGACGACGACACGCCCGATACTTCTGCACACGATGATTCTGAGTCTGCTCAACTGCCGTTCCCGCGGGAGATGGATAGCAGGGTGGCGGAGATCCGAATCAAGACATGCCTTGAAGAACACCACAACATGGAAGACGTGCAGTCTGTCAGCATCGCTGTGATGCCAGGATGCAAAGAAAGACTTTGCTGCGACGGTCCCATGTCTGTCACCATCCGGATGAAGCCCGATGCCCGTGCCCGTCGGTATCGTTTCAAGTGCTTTGTCTACAATGAATCTTTCTTTCCGATGTGCGCCTCGACAGAGGATACACCAGTTAAACGCCTGCGCGACAAGCGAATGGCGATGGAGCTCCCCTGCGATCATATCTGGATGCCCGGAAAGTATATCCTCTACGTCAACGACAGCTTCGACGAGTCACTGATGCGAGTCGATTTCACACTCGACAGTGAGTTGCGTCCTGAAGCCCAGCAGCAACGGCTCCTCGAACCCTATGGCTTGGAGCATGTCCTTATCTCCTGCTTAGAGGGCGCTGACAGCGACTGGCATGCTGTGGCAGAAATGCCTGGCGTGAATCAGTTTAGACAACGGGTGATGCAGTCCCGACAGATGGTCTTCTTCAACGAATTCCGAAAGGAACTCTGTCATGAGGTGATCCGTCAGAACTACAACCTGCTCATCTGCACAAAGAATGATGACCTGACTCTTGAGGTGCTCAGAAGTTTTCAGCATTTGCTCGACTATGAACATTCGTTCAACTTAGTCGACTGCTCCACGCTCTACGACCCCACCAGTCAGTATCCCTACGAACAACTTTCTGATAAGTTCAGCAGCACCGCTAGTCAGGTGTATTGCCTCACCCATCTCGGCGACCTGATGACTGCCAGCGGCAAGGTCGTGATGCGTCGCATCATGGACAGCATCCGCCAGCTGAACAAGAGCAACCTCCTCTGGCTCTACGGGACACGCTCTGAGATTGACAGCCTGCTGGAGCTGTTCCCTTCCTTGCGACAGTACTTCGAGGCTGACAGCTATGTCGAACAGGAATGCTACTCTGCCTTCGACCTCGTGCAGGTGTTCTCCCGTGCCTTGGCTGACGAACACCTCGAAACGAATGCCGCAACACTCGATCGCCTGTCGAGAACAATCGCCCAAGGGCACAGTCAGGGAGCCATCGCCAACTGGACGGTGGCTGACGTCCGTCGCTTTGTTGCCGAAGAGGTGCGCCCCCGATTTTTGCGACGGGCCCTCGATATGGTCGGCGAGAATGAGTTGGCTGTCCTCAGCGAAGAGGATATCCCCTTCGAGCGCCTCACCAGTCGTGGATCCCTCTTCGAGGAGAGCATCCGTGAACTCAACGGGATGGTAGGCCTCCAGACTGTGAAGGAGGGCATCCGCACGATGGCCAATCAGGCTCGCTTCCATCAGGAGCGTCGCCAGCGTGGACTACGCAGTGCTGGCGGCACTACCTATCACATGGTCTTCACGGGCAACCCTGGCACGGGCAAGACCACCGTCGCCCGTCAGCTTGGTAAGATCTACCACTCTCTCGGACTCCTCTCCAAGGGCGACCTGATTGCTGTAGACCGCACCCGTCTGGTAGGTCAGTACCTGGGACAGACAGAGGACAATATGAAGGTGGTGCTCGAAGAGGCGCGCGGCAACGTGCTCTTCATCGACGAGGCCTACAACCTCGTCACGAACGACCCAGACCGCAAGGACTTCGGCCATCGCGTCATCGAGTCGCTGCTCACCGTCCTCACAAGGCCCAACCCCGACATGCTCGTCGTTCTGGCAGGCTACGCCAAGGAGATGGATGACATGCTGAGCTCCAACCCCGGACTCCGCAGCCGCTTCCCCTACCGCTATCAGTTCGAAGACTATAGTGCCGACCAGCTCATGCAGATAGCGCATCACCTCTTCGAGGCTGAGGATTATACCCTCACCGCTGAGGCTGAGACAGAGCTGTGTAACGTCGTCAATCAGACTCTCAAGCAGAAGCACCAGGAGTTTGGCAACGCCCGTTGGATAGAGCAGCTCGTGCGCAACGGCATCATCCCCGCCATGGCCGATCGTGTCTTCGCGACGGCGTGTACCGACTTCCAGCGTGTCGAGGCCTCCGACGTCACGAAGGCTTTTGAGCGCCTCCGTCCCCAAGCCGCTCCGCTGAAGTCCCGCCGCCATGTGGTGGCAGGCTTCAGCGCCTGACGGCGCCTTGTCTAATCAGGATAGCCCGAAACTGTCAATAGATTTTGAGATTAACAACCAAGTACCCGAAGACTAACCTGATCTTCAGTGATAAAATAGTCCCCACAAGGCTGAAAATGCTTTGTGGGGATTTTTGTTATGACAATACCTGACTGTATCTTTTAAAAGTCCTAAATTCCTCTTCTTTCAGTATCCTTGGAAAGTCGAGATTCATGTCTTTGAATTCCTGCATGATGATTCTGTTCTCCATGAACGTCTCTGTGGCTCGTTCAAGACTCTGACGCAGTATCTTACGATTCACCTCTTCGTCCTGTAGCCTCTCTGTGTGACTGGCTACAGACTCATAGATTGATCGCAGGCATTCACGGTTTTCCCTTTCACTTCTGCCTTTAGGGTCGATGTGGTTCTTCAAGAAGCTATGTAACACTTTTGCTCCGCCATCCCCTTTGAAATACCTGCGAGTTGCTGTAGACAAGAAGATACCAACGACTTCCATGTGGTTCAGTCCCATCCTGCCGGCGATGATCTGAAGAAGATAGACCTCCTGCGGTGCCGAATGCTTATCAGCACCAATCAGTCTGATGAGCTGTCGCAAGTAGGCTTCCTTCTCCTTGCGCTCCTTGGGTATCTCAGGGGCAACATTCTGATAGCCCCCTTGCAATTGCTCCATCAGTTGCGCCTTGTCTATTCCCTCAAGCTGGCAGAGCGCGCTGATGGCATTCTTCTCTTCTTCAGTGATCTTGCCGTCGGCGATAGCCATCGCCGTCAGGTCGCGGGCCAACTTGAATTGTGGTTCAGTCACTACAGCTAAAAAACGATTAATGATGCTCATGTCTGTTATGCTCCTGTTTCAATGAAGAATTTTACAAAGTTATCAATGATGGTAATACCTTCGTCTTGACCTTTGTTGTGAGCCGTTATTTCATCCAGTACAAACGAGATCAATTGCATACGCGATATACCGATCTCTTTGGCAATGATTTCAATTAGGCGCATCTCAAGCGAAGTATATTCGTCATCAACAGTCATGACCCTAATCAAATGAGTCAGATAGCTTCTCTTTTCATCCAATGTATGAAGCTTCTTTCCTCCAATATCTGAATTTCGGATAGAATCTATTAACTCCACATTTGATATGTCCTCTATCTGACAGATGGTAAGAATCATATTCTTTTCCTCGCCCGTGAACTCTTTGTCAGCAATGGCTATCGAAACGAGATCACGCGTCAGAGTTCTTTCTTCTGTGTTTAGGTCGTTTATAAACCAGTTTGCTATTCCCATAATAAATCCTGTATTAACTTACTTCTTTTTACTTATAGAGAAACCTTGTTTGATGATTAGTTTTAGGGTTTCCTGAGAGGTATTTCGATCATATTTCTTTTCATCCTCAGACAACTCTTCATATGGTATAAGACATGGATGATGCTTCTTAACATCATCTCTTTTTTCGCCATATACCCATCCTTGGTTCATTCTTTCTTGCGCCCAAACCTCATGTACATTTTTTGCCATAGACTCTACCAAAAGATTCAGTTCTTTAGGTAACTTTATGTCAGAGGTGTCTACGGGTTGAGGGGTATAATGATCCTTTTTCATATAGTTTCTTTTATTGTTCTGTCATTTTTACTATCCAAGGGATATACTTTGAGAATTCTTTGTCGAGTTTATTAACATCATCTAATTCCTCGAAAGGACGAATATCATGATGAATAAATAGTTTTTTGTTCTGTATAAGCCCTTCTGTATGTATAGTATCATTCATATATTTATCTTCATCATGGCGAGCTTTCCGATAGCCCATAAGCAGCTTTTCAACATTCCAACGATTATGCTCGACTATGGCCATTTCTTTTATTTCATAGTCGGAAAGAGCTTGTGTGTCTTTCTTCCTATCATCAGGTTCTTTTCCCCTTATAGCTCTTAATGTGGCTAATTTGGTTCTGATGGCGTATGAACTATATAGATTTGACCATTTATGAGACACAATAAGATCCTTCCATAATCTATCTGATTCTGCTCTTACTACATGAGGATCAATAGCCTCTAATACTTTTAAATCCTGGAAGGAATATGTTTCGTAATCAGCTGTCGCATATAAATAGTTTATGAGTTTTGCTCGATTGAGGGATTTATTATCGGCACTATAAGCGGTTTCATTCATTCCAAACGGATAAATGTGAGCATACTTTGAAGTTCGTGTTTCGACCTTCTCTTCGCCATCTGTTATTATGGTATAGGGTAATTGAATGTTGTCCGCTCTTCTAAGATTTGTTACAAAATTGTCAGAACGATCCTGGCGTATAAAAATATTAATGCCTTGATTGTATACCTCATCAGGCATATTCATGCCCATCGCAAAATTTTTGCGTTGGTCTGAAGTTGCAAGGAATATTGACAGATATTGTTCGCTCTTTGCATTTGCCCATTTCCTGATTTCGTTCTGAACCTTGCTTGAGAATAAATCTCCCTTAATAAATTCGAACTCAACATCGAGGAAATCTCCATTTCCTTCATTAAAAACAGTAGGAGGTATGATTGTACTTTTTTCGACTTGGGATTCTTCTGATAAATCTTGATAGATGTATGACTGAACCTCAAAGAAATGCCTATTTCTGGCTATAAATTCATCTTTTTCCTTGTCTGCATTCAGATCGATAAAAGTGATTAGTGTCTTAAGTTTCTTATTCTTATTGAAATTAGGGAAATGAAGGATGTGAGCTGCCTCCATTGCAAATGCAACAGCAAAGTTTGTTGTACCAATAAATACAAGATGCACATATTTGGGATCATCAGGAACAATACCATCTCCATAAACAGAAGGATATTCAATTCTTCTATTAGGAATATTTGCATCCATGTAGTATTGTTTTACAAATACCTGCTTAGCCCACCCCATAAAGAAGTTATATGGAATAAACTCAATGCCAAGTTTATTAACGTCACTAAAAATCTCGGAGGTTTTAAAGGCTGCGTAAGTATCTAGGTCTTTGAACACACATGTTATCTTGTGTGGTCTTTGAGTTAATCCATTGCTGCTTAAATAGTGGCAAATACAATCCATGCATTCCACATTAATTGCATCATGAGCAGGTTGAGAATGATAGCCCACAACATAAATCTCTTCAGCAGATTCCAAGTGGATATTATGATATGATTCCTCAGTTGTTCGATGGCCATAATTGATGATGATTTTATCCATCAACTCTCTATTGAACGATTTGCTCAGTTTTTCTCTGATAAATTCTGCTCCCATAGATGATAAGATGAGAATATATGTATTTGGATTTTTTTTAAAGATATGTCGTATGAATGAGGGGACCATTTCGTCATATCCCATGATGATAAAATGACCAGATTTTAAATAATGAATGTGTCCATTGCGATAGTTCTCAACTCTTCGTTCAATCATATTTGTCATCACGGAGATTATCATCCCAGTAAAAATGATGGTACCCGCTAGATATATTAAACATGCAATAAATACCGTTCCTGCGCCCAAGTTATCACTTGAATAGATATTATTAAAGGCATTTCCATCAATAAGCAGATAGAGAGGAAATGTCCATTTGCTAATATGATTATTCTCACAATATGCTTGCCAATCATTCCCAGACGCATTTAGCAATAGGAATGAAATTAGGAATATTACACATAGTATTAATACAAGAATAACCACCTGCCTCAGTAAATCCTGCGACAAAATCCTATCGAATCTTAACAATGTGCCCTTAAGTTTTGTATTCATAGATCTTTTTGTCCATTTTGAATATGTATCTTAGTCAACAAGTTGAATATTCCTTAAAGTAATAGCACTTCCATCTTTTTTGTGGAGTATTGCGATGATAATGACCCCCTTCTGAAATCTACCTTTGATTCTTTCACCAGGTAACACTTTTATTCCGCCAAGATGGTGTTCTTTTATTACGTATAGTTCACCAACTCCATGAGGGAGGTCATTATATAAGTCCCCAGAATAATTTGCCCAGGATAATTTGTGACTTTTTGAGACATTAGATGTAGCGTTAGATGCATTTGCCAATTCTTTGCTATTTTCTTCAGGGGAAGTCTTTGCAGATGCTAATTGTTTTCCGTCCTCGTTTGTTTCATTGAGTAAAATAGTCCTATTTGGCCTATCCTTCTGATCAGAACTATCTTTGGGCAATTCAACTTTGGCCATCGAAGGTTCTGGTGATGTCGTGTTGCTTAAAAATGAGAGGCCAATCGGAACAAGCACAACCATGCCAATAAAGGTTAACATTATCGTTAGCATACATCCCTTGTATTTCATAAGGATACCTCTTCGAGTTTTTGGTAAAGAATAATCTAATCCAAGGAATGAATATAGCTTATCAAAAGCAGCATCTGCATACTCGTGCTGATAACTAACACAATTCTTCTCTTTGAGTTCAGACATATCCTCCGGTATATTCAGATCTGAAAGAGAGGATATTTTGTCGAATAATACAGGTATGATGTTCTTACCCTGTAGAAGAGCTTCTCGGATTTCTAAATACCAATAGTCTGTCTCCCTTACTTGGTCAAAACATCCCTGGCTTATTATGACTATAACGTTTTGAGAGGCGCTAATTGCATTTTTAATTTTCTCCTTGAAATTCCCTTCGTGTAAGCTGTGAGTATCAAGGAAGATGCGTTGGTCATATACGCCCCTTTGCTGCAACTCGCTTTTTACAAGTTGAGCCTTCTCAGATCCGCCATTTCGCCTATAGCTTATAAATACATCAAATGCTGTTTGTCCCTTCTTTTGCTCCATTAAGCTTAATAATCTTTAAGAAATTGTCTCACCAATCGTGATGGTATACCATAGTTAAATCCTTGTGTGCCAGATACCTTGGCATAGTTAACGGCTACGAGATAACCATACTCGTCAACGACCGGACTACCACTTGAACCCTGTAGTGATGCGATGCTATACAGAATCTGTTCACCATCGCTGCGTTGAGTGACATGTCCGCCGTATATTTGTGACCTGAACCCTTGTTTAGTCTTTGCTATTTTAGTGCCGGCATTAAAACTAATCATAAACAAACGCTGGTCCAAGGTTAGCTCTTTCTCTTTTTCTTCTGGATAAAGGCTGAAGATGTAGACACCTTCAGGTGTCTCGTTGTCCTTTAATTGTATAATTGCCAGGTCAATAATATCCTCTTCGGATACAGCTACTGTTACACATGGTTTTAAGTCTTCTGCTTTAACCACATGGCTGTTATTATATACGATATAAAGGTCAGCATGGGTGGTTATCTCTATATCATCAGCCGACATTTCGTCAATGCTCTCATACGCCTTGTTGTAAAGGTCCCAATCTTGATAGATTTCATTTTGGGTATTGACATCCCCCTCATGCTGAGCCCACTCTTTTGCCAATTTGTCTTTTTTTTCCTTGAATAGCTCCTTAAATGTTTTTCTGATGCTCTTACTTACTTCATCTTCGTCTATCTTTGGATTAACCACGTGCCGGTTGGTCATAATCTGTCCGTCAGAGGAAATGAAGAAGCCGGTCCCTGTGCATTCAAAACAATTTTCCTTTATTTCATCCTCATCCGTTGTAACATCAGTTGGATCACCGTCTTCATCTACTCCAGAGAAGAAAATCTCAAGGCTATTTACCTTGGCCGAGTAATAATAATCATTGACAATGAGTACAACCCCTGAGGACTCAAGACTATAGATTTCCTCAGAATTCATTTTTTTCTGACAGGAAATCGTAAAGATTGCCATCAATAGGACAGCTGTGGTTTTGAAGAGTTTCATAAGCATCAAAAATTGTATTCGTATGGGGGCCTTACACTTTTTTCACATCAGTTTATTGTTGAGTTGACTCTAAATTTTTTCCATTTTCAAAGAAAAACCTTTAAGTAGGGGAGGTTCCCCTCCCCTTTAAGATGTTTAGAATTCCCATGCGCTTGTATCAGTATTGTTAAAAGCCTCACTATCTAGCTCTTTCTTTACATCATTAGCCGCTAATGAAACCGGCTCTCCTTTTGTAAAATCGAAGCCGTTGACATTGGTGAGGTCTGCTTTAGCATCGACAGGAATTCCCTCGTCAGTGAAGGTTTTCGAGTACTCTTTAATCATCTTTTCTTGTTCTTTCAAGGATTCCTTTTGTGCTTTGGCAATCTTTCTGTCTTCATCTGTAAAAGAGTATCCAGCCAAGCCTCCTACAACGCCTCCTACGGCACCATGAACAAGAGCTTCCTTAGTGCTTTTGCCCTCCAGTTTTGCCATTCCAAAGGCTAAGCCGCCACCAATCACTGTACCAAGTGTGGTTTTCCCTGCAATATGGGCAATTGCTTTTTTGACAGCCTTATGCTGTGCATTAACACTTTCTTTACTTCGTCGATTACCGAACTGATCTACTAGAAATACACGGAACTGTTGAGTGCCGTCTTCGTTTAAGAGTGGGTTCCCCTCATCATCTGTGAGGTTCACAACTTGAGTTGAGAAAACGGGCACAGTTTTCCAATCGAATTTTTTCTTCTCTGTACTGTCAGTTGCTTCTTGAGAAAAAGCATTAACACTAAGCATTAATAATAATGCTAAAGAAACTGATTTTTTGAATAATCTTTTCATACTAAAAAAATAAAGTTAATAATTATTGTAGAGAATACATTTTTAGCCGAAATTGGCGTTTATTGTAAGATCCTTCTGATTCTCTCATTATTTCTTTCATGTCTTTGTAATAAGTCTTTATTTTGTTGTTATAACCTACAGGATGGAAGAAAAGACCTGTAGGTAGGCCATTTCTGTCCAAATGCAAGTTATATACACCATTATTGTCCGATTCTCCAAGCTTTTTGTATTCAGAAGAACCCATCAATTTGTAGAAACGTTTATCATTTTTGTAATCATTCGGGGCTGGTATAGAGGTGCCATAATGAGCCCAAATCTCCACATTAGGTATTACTGCACCTTCGTAGAACCCTTCATAATTGTTCACCCATCTTGCCATTGTGAATTTTATGTCAAGAGGCTGTTCACTAATTATTTTTTCTAATTTGCTTATTCTGCTTGAATAGAATTCACATGGATTGTATAGGTTGAGTGTACGGATAAATTCCAATGCGGCTTCAGCATATCTGACAACCTCTTCTTGCGTTTTTTCATTTTTCATTTTAGCTAAAGCTCCGGATGCATATCTTTCATAGAGCAGACAAGAATCACATTGAGCAATATTTGTCTTGACTGTAGGAATAAGATCTTCTGTGGCTTCTTTCAGATTCAGCGCATTGCTAAATGAGCGCCTTGCTCCGTCATATTCACGTAGAGCAAATAGTCGTCCACCTTCAGCAATTTTAGCAGAAAAATCGTTGACGGGGACTTCTACCTTCAGAAGTAAGACGCCATAGCAGAATTTTTGCCTTGGTCTAATATTCATAATATCAACCGAAAGTCGGTTCGTTCCAACACCATATATACTAATATTACTCATCTCGCGGAATTCCCGTTCGGCATTATCCGTTTCCTCTTGCAACTTGTCAAGGTTTTCCCAATCCTTGTCTGATGCATTCGTCGAATTGTTAAGGCGCTCAGAAAGTTCATCGTAAGTTTTCTTAGTTCTTTCTTGTTTCTGACGGGCAGACTCCAAGACTTTTATCGGAATTGTTACAGTCGTGATATTGATACTTCTGTCACCTGCTTTTTTTGAAGTTGTAATCTTTGCATTCAGAGCAGGAGCGCATACCACCTTGAGGTCTGGAATGGTTGTCGTAAACTCTACCTCTGCAAGTTCTTCATTTAAAATAGAACTCGTGGCTTGTGTTTGATCTTCCATTCGGATTGGCTTCTGCACTTCTTCAATGATATATGCGCGGAAAAAGTCGGGCTTAATAGCGACAACAAAACTCGTCTTATAAACATCACCTCTCCTGCTGACCTCAACTTTTTTAGCCCGGTCTTCGCTTTTATCAACAGATACTTCGTATGCATAATATCCATCAGGTCTTATTCCTGTTGGTGATACCCTATATTTGCTAGCGTTAGTGGCATTTGTAATAGAAATAACCAAATCGCTACGTTTTGAAAGTATTAAAATGCCACAATTGCCATTCAAATCTGCAATCTGATCCTTCTCTTCGGCGGCACTATATGATATGTACTCTGTTTGTGCCATTGCATAAACGTTTATCAGGGTGGCACAAAGAATCAATAAAAGTTTCTTCATTGTCTGTAATTATTTATATTATTTGAAACAACAAAACTCTTAATTACAAATCGAACCCACCAAGAGTTGAAATGTCATTATCAGGCTTCTGCCGTGTACCCCCAACCCATTCAGGCTGCCATGTCCTGACATGAATAATAGGATCCTTACCGTTTTCTGGGAATTCCCAAAGAAGGAACAGATAACCCTCGTCGCTGTAATTCTGAGATTTCCAGGTCTGGCGAAGTCGGACTCCAAATTTTGTAGGATCCACCTTTGACCGGGTAATACCAGCGCATCCCCCAATCTCTCCATTTTCTCCTATGTCGCTGAATTTCACATCGATCCATTTATTGCGTGCAAATGCCTTTTTCAGATTCCTAATATACTGTTCCTTTGTTTGTTTGGTGTATTCGACCTTGTATGACTTTACCTGAATGTCTTTTGATGGTTGTGTGCTAACAACCTTTCCAGTGATGATAACAGCGTCTTCACTGAACATTGCATCAATGGTGTTAATATCCTTCTGACAGTAAGCGGTTCGGAACTTCTCAAGCGCTCTTCTGATTATACTGGTTTTTTCCACTTCTTCCACGCCACAATGTTGCATACTTTCGCCAATTTGAGGACTAATTGCAAATCGAAAATCAGTAATTCTACCGTTCCTGTCGAACTCTACTACTGCTTCCTGATAATTACCAAGTCCAAAGGTCTCACCCTCAGGTTTCATGATGAGCGGGATATGGCTTACCATCATTGTTCCGTTCTTGAATACCCAGCACCGTTCGACAATCTCTTCATCATCAACTACAAATGGCGTCACAGCCCATATGGATGCTAATGATTTCTTGGCGAACTCATCCATTTTGAGACCTCCCAATTCTAAAATGGCGTGTGCTCTCTGAGCTCTGTTGATTTCTGTCAGTATCTGAGCCAGATTTCTTTCTGCAGCATTTAATCCTGCAGGTGCAGTTACATGTTCGTCAATAGTTAGCGTTACATCAATAGCGTAACCTTTACCCATTCCCCAGAAGAGCATTAAGAGAACAAGTAATGTGAGGTTTTTAATTTTGTATCTCATATTCATTTTCATTTAACTTGTTTATTCATTAACTGTAAAACCTATGGCACCGCAGCCGCTATAGTTTGTCACTTTGTCGGGTTGACCTGTGTTAACATTAATTCGGTTTTCACCTGGAGATAATACAGCAACAACCTTCCCTTCGGTATTATAGATGGCAAGATAGTAGATTTCCGGTTTCTCTAATGAGGCATACCTGCCATAATGGCCAATTTTCCCTTCCGACTTCAGTTCCTTTACTTTATCTGCCATGTTGTAATAGTCTGTATAAGATGCTATCATGTTTACGACATCAGGATATTTATTCGGCTTCGTTGGCTGCTTGATGTGCTCAACAGTTGAAGTCTTAGGTGTATAGTTTTCAATGATTTCAGCGTTGTCGCTTGGCATAAGGTCTGCTTTTTTGACATAAATAAAATAGCGGTACATATTACCACGTGGAAGAGTGAGTGCTGTCTGGAGCTCTTTTTTGTTGTTAACAACAATGTTCGGGCTGTTTTTAAGACTTTTTTTGCTGGCAACCCACTGGTTTATTTCTTGATATAGAATATCTTCCGCAAGACCTTTAGCCTCTTCTTCTGATTCTGCGGTTGCTTCGCCATAGAGGTACAGGCTGCTTTTCTTGACGCTGTTTATTTGCTTTTTAACCTTGGTGTCGTCTTGAGCTTGAGCACTAACACCAAATATAAGCAAAAATGCCATAACAATTGTTCTGTAATTCATATTCTAAATCCTATTATTGTTCTTGTTCGATATTGAAAAATTTATCAGGTACAAAATGAAGCGGGATATAAGTGTATACCTTACCCTTTACACAATCCTCACTGCCTTCAAGTATATTTAGAGGGAATGATATGGATAGCATGTGGTCATAAGAATATAATTCATTGTATGCGAAAAAGGTTCCAGTCAAGACCTCTTCTGAGACCTTCTTTATACCAAAATATAATTTGCAACCTTCTGCTTTGCAGTATGCAACCAATTGTTGCAGGGTAATCTCTATTGTATCTGCTTTTCCGCTATATCTGTCTATATCTAATTTTAGTGGAATATTTCTTTCAAAGATTCCTGTGAGCATAATATTACTAATGCTTCTTGTCGCATCCCGTCTGTCACACAGTAATCTGCGTATTCCTCCTTCTTCAGTCAAATAGAGACTGCCGCGAATCATCTTACTTAGGTAAGTGCCGCCGTCTATAATGAGAATATCTTTTGAACGAGATACCTTGGCGTCAGACCAGTCAAAAATGAGGTCTATTCCAGAGATAGTGAGCATACGCTGGACATCTCTTCTGAACACTTCCTCAAGTTCCGTCATATTGGCCCCTACTAATAACTCGTTATTGGCAGGGAACGTTATGCGAACTTTTTTGTTGTCAAATTCGCAAGTGATGCGATATAGCTTCCGTGAAATGACATCTAAATCAAATTTGATGTCTGTCTTCGGTGTCAGTTGGCGCAGCATCAAGATATTCCCTTTAACTGTTGTCACTTGATCCACATCCATTCTGACTTCAGCTGTTTTTTCGTCCAAATGAAGATCCAGCTCTAAGAGATAACGCTCCAAAAAGTCAAATACAGGGTTATTGCCGTAATTTTCTTTTAATATCGGAGAGAAAAGATTGTATCCAATATGGGCAATGTCTCCAAGACCGTTGGTTCTGACATGGATATCCTTTCCTTTGAAAATTGTAGCACTATCAATTGTGACATTGGCATCAAGCGTATCTCGTAGGGTTATACCTGTAGCTTTGGCTATCTTTTCCAAACGAGGCGTACGATAAGGCGTAGCAGCATTGAGAGATGCTGCTAACGCCATTGCCAATATAACATTGATTGTCCTCATTTACTGAATAGCTGTTACATTGCCATTATGTTTCCAATAGCCTAAACCAGAAATCTTCCCATCTCGGAAGTTGCCTTCAAACGTATCGCCTGGAGAGGCCATATAATCTTTCCAGCTAACAATTTGATGTGATTTGGTGTATCGGATAGTACCATGCCCATGAGGCTTGTGATTACGTCTTTCACCTTCGTAGATACCGTATCCGAGGTTTTCCTTCCCCCATCCGTTTCCACTATCACCTGTTTTCTCCTTCTTTTTCTCTACGGTTACTTTAACGCTGGCATCTTTTGCAGATTTATCAGACAGGGCGGTAATGGTAGCTGTACCGGCACCAACTGCCTTAACTTCACCAGAGGCTGAGACTGTAGCAACCTTCGGATCGGAAGTTGACCATGAAACGTTCTCGTCATTTTTTTCTGGAGTGGCCTGATAAGCTAACGTTTTCGACTCGCCAATTTTAAGTGTAAAATCAGAAGAGTTGATACTTAGACTTGTGATAAGCGTTTCCTTTGTTTCTGTCTCTTTCTCCTCATCAGTGTCATCAGTTTTTGCTTCTTTTACTTCCACCTTACATGTAACTGCACGTAATTCGGCATTCTCTTCCACTTTTACAGTGATGGTCGCTTTACCCTTTTTGAGTGCTGTCAGTTCACCACCAACCACATCAACAACGCTCTTATCGCTGCTCTTCCAGATAAATGTAGCCTTTGCATCAGCAGGGTCTGGAGTTGCCGTAAGAAGGTCTCTTTCCCCGACTTTAAGCGTCAATTCTTTCTTGTCGAGTTTGATGCCCTTGATCTTTGAACCACCAAATCCACTTACTACGGCATATATACCGTAGGCAATGCCTGCAACAATGAGGATTATTGCTGCAATGATACCTATACGTTTCCAATTGGGACCATCGCCACCACTTGTCTTGCCACCTTCCACATCACCTAATGGCTGATGGCAATGGGGACATTCAAACTCTTCTCCAGCCTGAATACTGAAAACTTCCTTGTAATGGTCGCAATCAATGTTGTTGCATTTTCCTTGTTTTGCCATATTACTTTATTTTTAAATTTTAAACTCGTTGTCGCAGAGAATCTCCCCCGCCTTATTGAAATCAATGTAGTTCTTGTCATTATCATTTCCACCTACGAGTGGCAGAATAATATTGTCAAGAGTTTCACCCATCTTAAGCATCAGTTCCTTCTTTTTCTCAATGTGTTTGTAATTGATGTCCAGTTCTTCCTCAACTGCTTTTTTCAGAGCGGCAGCATCAGTAGCCCGATTCAGTTTGCACAATTCATTGAGTGTGTCAAGGATGTTATCGCCTAACTTTATCCAACGGCTTACGCGACCCATTTTGTTTTTCTCACCAGCAAAAGCCTTGTATTTTACACCAGTTTCAGCATCCTCTCGATCTACAATAATGCCGTCAATTGTGTAAGCCAACAATACGATAGGTATCATCTCTTTTCGACTTTCCAATTTACTACGGCTGTAGAGGGCTGGTAGAGGCTTGGGGAAGGTTTCGGTGTGTACTACCATCCTGTTAACGTCACTCCTAACAAGGATATCATACTTCTCTTTCAAGACTCTCAGATTATCAACATAGCGAAGTGGAAAACCACTGTGAGCTGTTACTACGACGATTTGATTACTCTTGAAGTTCACAGAAACATCGTTGTCTTTATCAAATGGTATCTTACCACTATTCCCGAATGCCTTAATAAAATCATTTCGGAATACCTCATCTTCATAGGTGGGGAGTGATAACTGTATGATTTTCTGGTGGTTGGCAGCAGTTTCTGGACTTCCCTGACCTTCCTCCGATCCATTAAATGTCAGATAGCTCTGAGCTGCATTGTATATCGCCTCTGTGAATTTGGCCATTTTTTCAGGGGTGCTGCATTCGGTATTACGTAGCTTGTCGAGAATATTAACATTGACCAGTCTTTGATTTGGATTTTTCACAGAGTAGTCTTCCATGTCCTTACGGGCATTCTTGATGCATTCTTTAATAGTGATACTACGAAGCATTCCTGCATTGATTTTCTTCCCTAGCAAAGTGAATGTAACTTCAGAAGCACCAACGGCATCTATAATGTGCATACGAAGCGCGGTTGCATAATCCTTCTGGTTTTTCTCGTTTTTAAGGAAACCGACTACAGTATTCCTGACAAACTTTGGATCATATTCCTTAACTACCTCGCCCTGAAGATTTTGATTCTCAGCATCGCTAAGCTTGCATTTCTCATCGGCAAGTCCTTTCATGGCGACGGCAAACTCTGACAAAGTCTTCATGAAAGGCTCAACACTGTTGTGGTTAAGCATTGTCAGCATGGTTTTTACCTCTGTCAACAATTTTACTGCGTAAGTGTAACCTTCGATTTGGGTTCTTAGCGTCAGTTCCTCTCGCTTAGCATCCACGAATCTTCCAAAAGTCTTAGTGGAGGCATTTGTGATAGCGTCACGAAGCCAGCCAATGTTATTCCAGTCTGTACGTATAGCCTTAATGTTGTTTGCCAATTCATCTGTCAGATAGGCATTGCGCTTGCCGATTTTGTTGTTAAAGTCTCCTGCACGTTCCTCGCAACTGTCTATAAGTACATTGATATACTTATGAATCTCAATGATTGACATCTCTCCATTCTTCCACTTAGAGAAGAGGTTGTTCTCAATCTTTCGACATATTTCTTCTGCAAAACCGGAGAGCTCTCCTTCATAATCTTTGTAGAACTTCTTAACGCCGGAGCTACGATACATTGTAGAGTAGAATTTCTCACAAAGCTGGTTGAATTCTTCAAGCCATTCCTCTTTCTTGTTATCGGTCTGGACATCTTGCTTATATCTGTCGGTATAGAATTCCCAACCAGAGACGATAGGTTTCCAATTGGTGACGTTCTTCTCAATGGAAGGAAGGGGCTTGCTTAACGTGATGTAAGGTTCACTAAGCAAATTGTCTTCAAGTTCATTCGGCTTGGCAACATCTTGCTTATAGGATTTGCCAACCATGTCTTCCGTACATTCCTCTAAGAATCCACGGGCATCATCCCAAAGCCCATAGAGCATCTGGAAAGAGGCCTGACGAGCAAAATGATAGGCACCATATTCTACAACCTCAGTTTCTGGGTATTCAATACGCTTAACGCCGAAGGTCATGAATTTACGGCAGTGAACTGCCTCGCCTGTCTCATTCTCTTCTGGAAGAAGTCCATTATTCTCATTGGTTTCAAGTCTAGCCATTTTTCCTCCATTTGTCATAGAGGAGGAGACTATTTTTTGGAAAAGGAAATCGCCAACAATGTTTGGTAGTACTTTATGTAAGTGAACTTCTTTTCCTGCTTCATTAACGTTGGTAAACAGATAAGCCATATCAAAGGCATCCTGTCCTTGCAGTAATCTACGAACATTTCCGTCTTCATCTGTATTGCCTTTTACGTCGGTAGGAAAGTATCGTTTAACAGACATGGCATTCAGCTCCAATAGAGCAGCATAGCCATTGGGCTGATAGTACTTGTTGCTGTCTTCCCCTCCAGGTATCTGGATGATTTTTTCAGGGACGTAGAGATAGAGTTGAATTTTAAAATTTTTACTGTTATCTCCCGTACGTTTGAATTCATTTCGGATCTGAGAAACCGCATCAATGATTGATCCAGAGCCTGTTCCTCCACCAAGACCTGCACAAATATGGAATGTTATATCTTCTACATCTTCCTTGTTCTTTAGTTCACGGACTCGTGAGTGAACTTGTCCAACGAACGTGTTCTGGGGAAGACCACACATGTTGTTAGCGATCAGCATGCGGCCGAAACGACGTCTCTGCCCGCCGATGCCCTCATTGATAATCGCCCCAATACCCTCGCGAAGCATGGTTTGGTCCTTTCGATTAATAAACGAGTTAATGCCAGGGTAGTTCTCCAAGTTATCAAGTACTCCTGCTCCAATTCCATTGATTGACAGACGTTGGGCAGGTTTTAGCTGAACAGATGCACCAAGTGTCTGCCAATCTTCTTCGTTATTTAAGTCCGCAAGACTGGAATCAACATAGAGATATTCGATGTTTGCTTTCCCCTCTGGATCCTCTGAACGGAATTCCTCATAAATTCTTTTACGCAAGGCACGGATAATTGAACCACCAGTTCCTCCTAAGCCAATAATCAAATGATTTGCCATAATACTTATATGTTTAAGTTAATAATTATTCGTCATAGAATTTTGAACGCGAATGACGTGACGCCCTCTTTGTTACTTTCATGCCATCCATAGACCTTATAATGCAAAAAGCCCCAATAATAATAAACACCAATATCCAAAGTAAGTGTGTGACAATATATTCATTCATAAAACTCTGCATGGTTTCATTCATGGACTCAGCAATGTCACTAGGGGTATGGCCTCTGAAATCAGCCCATCTCGCATAGTAGCCGACAAGAGGCAGGTCATCATCAAGTTGTTCCAATATGTTCTGGCTGTCTTCTTGAGTGAAAATAGTTTCATCAGGAATGTTACTTACGTATGTATTAATGAGTCCTTCCATTTTATCTCCATAGCCTTTTATGGTAATAGCTCCACATATAATAATGGAGTGATAAACAAGAATAAGGAAAAGAGTGGCGGAGATTATCAGACTCAAAGGTGTGAAAGATCTGTTTTTATGCCATGATTTAATAATAAACAACATCAACCCCATACCTAAAAGAGTAATAAATACCCCAATAAACAGGCTCCCTATGCTGTGTAACAATATGTTAAATAATGCACCCATGCAGTCCCTATTGTCTATTACTCGGAGGCAGGTCCTTCTCCATATCTTTTAGTTGTTAATATTTTTTTTAGGCACACAATGGAAAGACGTGAACCTGTTAGCTTACCAACTGATAGGCTCCCGACTGCCTTGACACGATAAGATAATCCAGCGTTTTAGATGAGTTGTCGAGATTCATCAGCTCGGAATAAAGCCAAACGCTTCCAAAATATGTCTGTCATTTCTATCGACGCTACAAAGATAAGAACTTTTTCTTAAAACAAGAAAACTTTAGGCGTTTTTTTTCAAAATATGCGTAAAAATATAAGAAAATAGCGAAGGGAGCGCATAAAACGGCATTTGGAGTTTATGTTATCCACTACTATAGCACAGCCATAGAACGTATAGTGGCTTTTAGATTTCTATTAAAGGAAGGTCAGCACATGAATCTTCAATATGGAGTGGGTTAACTGCTCGCTGGTTATCTTGTTTCATTAAAAGATCGTACTGATGCTTCAATGTTGAGAGGGCTGCAATATTTCGCAAGGAAAAATTAGTGCGAACGGTCATTATTGTAAGCTCTGTAGGTAGCTCATTGTCTTCGATGCTTATGCAATTGACTCTCTGATTCTCCTCTTTTATCACTGACTCTATCATCTCTGATGTCTCTGTATCTATTATTGGTCTTTTGACTATTGTTGTTTTCATAATCTGGGAATGATCGTTATTCTTCTGTCCTGAAGGAATTCGGCCACACACTTTAGGATTCAAAGGCAGCAATGTTCCTGATTTGTGCAGAATATGCTTGATAAATTCTACGATTTGATCTTTACCGATATATTTTTCACATGCATCATAAATATTTACTTGTCGTATATATTTATTATGTTTTATCCTTTCTTCAATACAAGAATGCCAATTGTCTATAGAATTGCAATTGCTTATATAACTATTAAGCGAAGAGATACTCTGCTGATGGTAACCATTAAAGATAATACCGTCCAATAGTCCATCCAATGAATTTTTGTCGCTGAGTATTTTCTCTAATAAAAGGTGATATTCCTTTTCTAAATAGATCTCCGTAAAAGGATTCTTGAAAGCTTTATCTATTTCTTCTGGGAATTTCATTAATAACGTTTTATCTATCATGGACCTGACAGTATGAAAGACATTATCTTTAGTATACAAAAAGTCATTATGCATCTGTCGGCATCTCTGAATAAGGAGAGGTAATAGATTTTTCTTAAAGTGCTTTCCTAATAATGATAATTTTTCCAAAAGAAACATTCCACAAAGGCCGTCTACCATTGCGCACATTTTGTCTCTTGGCAAAAGGATCCTCTGTATCAATGAAAGATTCGAGTATGTATTGGACAGCCCCTGTAACGCACATTGAAGATTATTGATGGCATCTTCTGATTCTTTTATTTCATCATCGCATGATTGCAATTTTCCGGACAGAAAGCTCTCAATATCAGTAATTAGAGATATCATTTCATCCAAGGAAACACTATTGTTCTTAATCTTTTCCATTAGCAGTTCTTCCATGTGACTAATGATGTCGTGGGACAGCCATTCTGCACTGATCTCCTTGAAAAATGACTCAATGTCCCTCTTGTATATATAATCCGAGTAATTCTGTAGGAATCCGAATCTCTCAATGCTGGTGGGGATACTGTGGTCATCCCTAAATAATTCAAAAGAATGAATGGGAAGACTTTTGATATATTCGAGGCATTTTCTTATGTCGCCTGTCGGCTTTCCATTGAGGACTTTGATATTCTTGAATTCATAGAGATAATAGAAAGCATCCTTTTTGTTCAATCCCATGACTATCTCTTTGAATTCTTCTGCGTAACGGATAAAATTGTTTCTATATGGATTGTGTATATTACCGGAATGCCTAGGGACTTCACGTAGTGTCAATTGATTGTCGCTTATTCCCAAAAGTATAAGGATTTTGACATCGTCCCCCAACAATCTATGTGTATTTTTTCGTTCATCAACGTATCCTTTTTCCAACAGGACATAGTTATTGAATAGCAGCTTATTGCAAGCCTGTATGGCCAAGTCATAAGACAGCCTTTTGAGTATCTTTCTATATGGATAAACTATCTTACTTAGGCCTGTTCCGAATACACATTTCATGTGCACTGGTAAATCATCCTCAAACTCAGGCATAGACTCGTACATAGCAATCTCATCGAAACGCAACAAGGAGCGTGGCGTCGTTTCAAAACAACGGTCGAACAGAGTACATGATATAATCTGCGTCAAATGTTCTGGTGAAAGCTGTTCACCTTCTTCTGTTACATTGCTATATAAATGAAGATTAAATCTCTTAATTGTTTTCTTGATGTTTTCATCTAATGGGTAATTCCCTGTATTCAGTGCATTCAACTCGCGTAAAGTTGCATATGCATTAGCATAATAATACTTTGTATCGTAACCTGTAGGCGGAGGTGAAGTTGGTAGTACTCCAATCACATTCATTTGAATGCCAATGATTTGTAGTTCTTTGTAAATGTATGAAATAATATCAAGTAATGCTCCAGAACCAGTACCTCCTGAAAGACAGGTAACAATGGTAATATTAAGTTTTGAACCTTTTATTATTTTATGGGTGCCACGATGAATAGCATTTAAAAAGTCATCATAATGCGCTTGAAGCAGGATTCTGCCCAGTCGTCTGTTTTGCTGGGTTCCTATTTCAGGCTTATAGTCCCGCAACAGTTCTATACAATTTTCTATGTTCGCAAGACGAGGATACATCTCTATGTGTTCCGCTATAGTATTGGCAAGCTTTTTTGTAAGACTTACATCAACAAATTCGGAAAGGTAAAAGGGACTGTTTTTTGCCTCCATCAACTCTCTCGAACTGTCGATATACAAGAATTCGATGCCTTTTGTATCGTCTATGCCTTCGTCGTACATTCTTTTGCGTAGTTCTTTTAGAACTTTACCACCAGTACCACCAAGTCCAATGATGAGGTTGTTGCCATTACTATATACTGCCATGTTCTTTTTCTTCTTGTCCCTTAAATGATAAGAATGCCCATTCCTATTCCGGGTGGAATAAGTTTGGGCATGTTTTCCTTGATTATTTCTTATGTAAAGAGAGTTTTAGCTTTGATTCGCCACTTTGGGCAGTACCGGTGATATTGGATGCATCGCCTGTGAGATTGAAATACCAATCATTATTACCGTCCTTGCCGTAGAAATTGATGTTGCCACCATCTGCGGGCAGTGATTCGCCATCAAGATTCATTGATGTGCCGTATTTCACATTCTTGAAGACTGCCTTTAGGTCACTTGTTTCAGTTTTGATGATAGTGAACTCTATGGGATAGCCCTCCATATCTCCTACATATTCAAGTGTTCCATCGGGAAGGCTGCCTAAAAGTCCTTCTTCTCCATAACCAGCAAATTGGTCTTCTTCATCTTCATAGACTTCATCGCCTTCCCCTTGAGGCGCGGCAGTTTCGTCAAATTCATGAGTGGCATCGCCGTTAGAAGTGAATGATGGTTGCGCGTCGCCTGTTAACATTTGGATCGTACTTCCTGGCACGTTTTTACCTATGGCATAAGCTCCCCACGCGAAAGCCACTGTGAATAAAATACCCAAAATAACAAGCACAGCGGAATGGTAACGGAACTGGAATGTGCGTGAGAATAGCCAAGCTCCAACTATGATTCCCAACACAATCAGTGAGAGTATGTATGGGAAAATGGCACCAACAAGGGCTATGATACATTGAATGGGGTAGTAAATGATGGCACCATACATAAGAGGCTCGATAACGAAATGACCCAAAAGAGGCATCAGCCACTTGGCGAACATTTGTTCTGTTACGTCGTAATTCTCCTTACGCTCAATCAGGTTGCCATAGCAGTCGCGCGTTTCAACGACAGGTGTTGCCGACCAGTGGGTAAACTTTCCCCACCACAGCATGGCCCAGATAAAACCGATAAACCAACAAATATGTCCGAGGGGAGATTTGAACATGTTCCAATTCGCCTTGAAAACTAAGGCGTCTGTTGTTACAACCTCGTAAATCAGAAACAAACCAGCAATGGTAATCAGTGCAGCAAAAACATAACCAACAATATTGTTGTTCTTCTCCGAGAATTCAGGGATGCTCCTGACGCAATCCTTGATTTTCTTAATTAGCCCCATGACTCTTTTATCTTGTTTTCAAGTGTCTTGCGCCTCTCCTGCAAAACAGATTAATTGTCGTTTTAGGTTATCATAAGTACGAAAAAGCGTGAGAGTCTGTACTTCGTTACTCGTCCCGCTGACTATAACTCTCGCATTGCCCTTTCCCGTAGAACGAGCAACACCAGAGGCCCACGCCGAATATGTATATACAAAACCTACCCTTATATAAATAAGGTATAGGGTATAAAACATACCCAATGAGCATCTACTGTTGCCTTGTCCTTTGACGGGATTTGAACTTGCGAGATTCTAGTCAGCCAAAGATAAGACGCTTTGTAAACGCCTTTCCATAAATATGTATCCCCGCCCTTCACCGATGCCCGAAAGCAACGGTTCTTCGGCTTGGACGATGCAAAGATAAGAATTATTCCCGAAACGTGCAAATATTTCGAGAATTATTTGAAAAAAACTTCAAAGTGCTATAGCATTGCAGCTCTTACCTCAGAACTCCGAGGAGGGTTGTTCTACGCAGAAGGCGATAGTTGTCGCTATAGTCGCTCCATCCAGCGTGAAAGGAATCAAAGGGGAGGACTGTTTGCTATCTCGGCATGACAATGCCGTTACGGTGCTGTCGCCGAGGTGAAGGATCGGCCCCATACGTACTTCTCTCTACGAGAGAGAAGGTAGTATGTGGGGGGCGCTCAGCCTTCACCGAGGCGCCT
>CAMNPN010000041.1 GCA_946548085.1 uncultured Prevotella sp.
GCGAAAGCGGATGCAAAGGTACGAAGAATATCCTTACCAACCAAACTTTTTCCAAAAAAAAATCCCAAAAACATGAAAGTTTTCGGGATTATTGACAAAACAAGGATACACCTTTTATATTATATATAGGAATTATTCGAATATCTCATCAATTTCATTATCTTCGTTCTCCAAAGCCTCGTCTATGAACGAGCACGGATCGTATCCTTCTGGCATGTCGAAAATAGCATCCTGGTTATATCCCAGTTGCTTGTCGGCATAAACTTTTTGCATGTAAAGGGCGAAGATGGGCAGAGCCATAGCGGCTCCCTGTCCCATGACCATCGTATCGAAATGGATGTCGCGGTCGTCGCCTCCTACCCAGCAGGCATTGACCAGCGTGGGTGTCAGGCCCATGAACCATGCATCACTGTTATTGTTGGTCGTTCCCGTCTTTCCTGCTATCTCGCCTTTTAAGTTATACTTGAACCTCAGTCGGGAGGCAGTGCCGCCATCGACGACGCTCTTCAGCATGAACAGCATCTTATGGGCACTCTCCTCGCTGATCACCTCGTTCATTCTCGGCTGGAACTGTGCGACGACATTTCCCTCGCTATCCTCGATCTTTGTGACGAACATGAGGGCAGCGCGGATGCCGTGATTGACAAAAGCCGTATAGGCGCTGGCCATCTCACCGACGCTGATATCACAGGGTCCGAGACAGAGGGACATCGAGGGATGGATTTCCGGATTACGAATACCATATTCGTGAAGCAGGTCGACGAAGGCCTGCGGACTGAGCCGGCTCATCAGGTAGGCAGAGATCCAGTTGTTTGACTGCTGGAGTCCCCATTTGAGTGTCACCATCTCTCCGTAGCGGGCCTTGCTGCCGTTTCGCGGTGTCCACGGTTTGCCAGCAACCATATAGGTCTGCTGCACATTTGGCGCCAGGTCGCAGGGAGAGAATCCGTTCTCCATAGCCAGCGAATAGAGGTAGGGCTTGATGGTAGAGCCCACCTGTCGACGTCCGTCCATGACCATATCGTAGGAGAAGTGGGCATAGTCGAGTCCGCCGACGTAGGCTTTCACGTGACCATTCTGAGGACAGACGCTGACGAATCCCGTACGCAGGAACGACTTGTAATACCTGATGGAATCGAGTGGAGACATCAGCGTATCAACCTCGCCATGATAGGTGAAGACAGACATCCGAATGGGTGTGCGGAAAGAGCGGTGGATTTCATCTTCCGATGCCTTACTCTCACGAAGTACCCTATAGCGCTCGCTCTGCCGGATAGAACGGTTGAGAATCTGCTGGACCTGTGACTGCGTCAGGTTCGACGAATAAGGCGCATTGGCCTTCTTCTTGTTTTCGGCATTAAAGGCAGGCTGCAGATACTTCGCCACATGCTGATAGGCAGCCTCCTCGGCATACTTCTGCATACGGGAGTCGATGGTCGTAAAGACTTTCAGTCCGTCGGTATAGATGCTGTAATTCTCACCATTCCGCTTCTTGTTCTTATTACACCAGCCATAGAGAGGGTCGTTCTCCCAGTTGAGAGAGTCGTTGTAGAACTTGATCATGTTCCACGACGGATAGAGCGCCCGTTCGGGCTTCCGGGCCATCAAATACTGACGTAGGTACTCACGCAGATAGACAGCGATGCCGTCTTTATGGTCAGACACATGGAACTTCAGCTTCATCGGCTCTGCCGAATATTTATCGAAGTCGGCCTGAGAGATGTAACCATATTTCAGCATCTGTCCGAGAACGACGTTGCGGCGCTCACGGCTCCGCTCCGGATTTCTGACGGGGTTGTAATACGAGGGGTTCTTACAGAGTCCGATCAGCGTGGCAGCCTCGGTGACGGTCAGGTCCTTAGGTTCCTTGCTGAAATAGACGTCCGACGCCGTCTTGATACCCACCGCATTATGAAGGAAGTCGAAATAATTCAGATACATCGTGATGATCTCGTCCTTCGTATAATTGCGCTCCAGCTTGACGGCTATCACCCACTCTATCGGCTTCTGCAGAAGCCGTTCCATCGTGGAGTGCGCCCTTTCGGAATACAGCTGCTTAGCCAGCTGCTGAGTGATGGTAGAGCCACCGCCGGCACTCTTCTGCCCCAGCAGTCCACGCTTGATGATGGCGCGCCCCAGGGCGTAGAAGTCGATACCCGAGTGCTCATAGAAACGCACATCCTCCGTGGCGACAAGTGCATGCACCAAAGACGGGGAGAGCTTGGTATAGTCGACGAGGATACGGTTCTCGCGGTTATAGTTCCAAGTACCTATAATCTTTCCGTCGGCAGAATAGACCTGCGTGGCATAGCGGCTGATAGGATTCTGCAAGTCCTCGATAGGCGGCATATAGCCTATCCATCCTTCATTGATGGCATAAATAGCCGTTGCAGCAGATAGCACCGTCACAACCAGTAATGTCCACAGAAAATAGATAAATAGCTTTCTCATATCATCGATTTTCATTAATCTTGGTGCAAAATTACTAAATAATTCCAAATTATCGCACGGAAATAAGAAATAATGCGTAATTTTGCACAAACAAATTCAATTTACGAATGGAAAAGCGCAATTTTGTGACTATAGCCAATCTGACGAAGGAGAAAATCCTCTATATGATCAGAATGGCAGAAGAATTCGAGAAACATCCCAACCGGGAAATCCTGAAAGGGAAAGTAGTTGCCACCCTTTTCTTTGAACCTTCGACACGAACCCGACTCAGTTTTGAGACGGCAGCCAACCGTCTTGGAGCCCGTGTCATCGGGTTTGCCGACCCGAAGATTACCAGCGGCACCAAAGGCGAGACGCTTAAAGACACGATCCTGATGGTGTCGAACTATGCCGACGTCATCGTGATGCGCCACTATATAGAAGGAGCGGCCGTGTATGCCTCAGAGGTAGCTCCTGTACCCATCGTGAATGCCGGCGACGGTGCCCACCAGCACCCCTCGCAGTGCATGCTCGACCTGTATAGCATCTACAAGACCCAGGGCACGCTGGAGAATCTGAACATCTATATGGTGGGCGACTTGAAATACGGCCGTACCGTCCACTCGCTGCTGATGGCGATGCGCCACTTCAACCCCACCTTCCACTTCGTGGCCCCCAAGGAGCTGGCGATGCCGAAGGAGTACAAGCTGTATTGCGACGAGCACGGCATCAAGTATCAGGAGCACACCGCCTTCAACGACAAGGTGATTGCCGATGCCGACATTCTCTACATGACCCGTGTGCAGAAAGAGCGATTCTCCGACCTGATGGAATACGAACGGGTGAAGAACGTGTATGTGCTGAACAACGAAATGCTGCGCACCGCCAAGCCGAACATGAAGATCCTGCACCCGCTGCCCCGAGTGAATGAGATCGCCTACGAGGTGGACGACAACCCACACGCCTACTACATCCAGCAGGCCGGCAACGGACTCTTTGCACGTGAGGCCATCTTCTGCGATGTGCTTGGCATCACTTTAGACGAAGTAAAGAACGACAAAACAATCATACGATGAATAAGAAAGAACGCTTGGTAGCCGCCATTGAACACGGCACCGTCATCGACCACATACCTGCAGAGAAGACATATCAGGTGGCCAGTCTGTTAGGACTCTTCGACCTGAAGACGCCTGTGACCATCGGCTTCAACTACCCCTCGAAGAAGGTAGGCAGCAAGGGCATCATCAAGGTGTCTGACAAATTCTTCACCGACGACGAGATCTCACGCCTCTCCGTCGTGGCTCCTAACGTGATCCTCAGCATCATCCGCGACTACGAGGTGGTGGAGAAAAAGACGGTGCTCACACCAGACGAGATTAAGGGCATCGTAAAATGCAACAACCCCAAGTGCATCACGAACAACGAGCCCATGCAGACGCACTTCCACGTGGCCAACGGCGTGCTGACCTGCCACTACTGCGAGAAAGAGCAGGACATCAACAAGGTGGAACTTGTGTAGGAAAGGTAAAAAGGTGAAAAGGTAAGAAAGTAAAAAGGTAAGAAAGTAAAAAAGGTAAAAAGATGAAGCAAGAGATTCCCGTATTGCTGCTGACAGGCTATCTGGGCAGCGGCAAGACTACATTATTAAATAGGATACTGAGTAACGAGCGCGGCATCAAGTTTGCCGTCATCGTCAACGATATCGGCGAGGTGAACATCGATGCCGACCTCATCCAGCAGGGCGGCATCGTGAACCAGCAAGACGACTCGCTGGTGGCCCTTCAGAACGGCTGCATCTGTTGCACGCTGAAGATGGACCTCGTGCAGCAGCTGCAGGACCTGATAGAGATGCAGCGCTTCGACTATATCGTCATCGAGGCCAGCGGCATCTGTGAGCCAGGCCCCATCGCCCAGACCATCTGCAGCATCCCCCAGATGGCCCCCGAGGTGACCAGGCACGGCTATCCGCGGCTCGACAGCATCGTCACCGTTGTGGATGCCCTGCGGATGAGAGACGAGTTTGGCAGCGGCATGGACCTGCTGAAACAGAACATCGACGAGGAGGATATCGAGAACCTGGTGATACAGCAGATAGAATTCTGCAACATCGTATTGCTGAACAAGGCCGCCGAGGTAAGCCCCGAGGAGCTGGGCCGTGTGCGCAGCATCATCCGTGAACTGCAGCCAAAGGCAGAAATCATCGACACGAACTATGGCGACGTGGATCTCGACAAGATACTGAATACCAACATGTTCGACTTCGATGACGTCGCCACCTCCGCCAAATGGATAGAGGAAGTGGAGAAGCACCACGACGAAGACGAGGATGACGACGACGATGAGCACGAGCACCACCATCATGACGATGACGACGACGACGATCATGAGCACCATCATCATGACGACGAACATCACGAGCACGGCCATCACCATCATCACCACCACCATCACGATGAGGGTGAAGCCGAGGAATACGGCATCGGCACCTATGTCTACTACCGCCGCCGTCCCTTCGATCTGGGACTCTTCGACGAGTTCGTGGCCCGCAAATGGCCCAAGGGCATCATCCGCGCCAAGGGCATCTGCTATTTCCATGACGAGCGCGACACCTGCTACGTGTTCGAGCAGGCCGGCAAACAGGTGAGCATCCGCAATGCCGGACAGTGGTACGCCACGATGCCGAAGGGCGAACTGGAGCAGTTCATGGAGCGCAATCCAGGCCTGCGCCAGGACTGGGACGAGCAGTACGGCGACCGCATGCAGAAGCTCGTCTTCATCGGCCAACATCTCGACAAGGAGCTCATCGCCCGCGAACTCGACGCCTGCCTAAGATAAGACGACATGAGCCGACTCCTACACATTATTATATATATAGGAGCCCTGTCATTCCAGACTGTGGTGCCGGCTCAGAACAAGCAGGAGGCCGCATGTCCTATAGTTAAGTTGGAGGCCGAACGCCTGCCAGACCTGAACATTCCCCGTAGCGGCCACTCCATTGTTGTGGTAAATGGCGAGGTGACAGTCATAGGCGGGCACACAGCCAATTTTGTACCAACTCCTACGGCCGAATATTTCAAGGATGGGAAGTGGCATCTCGTTGAGACCGCCTTCACCCACGATGACGGCTTTGCGCTTCCCCTGTCTTCAGGGAAAGTGCTTATTGCCGGAGGGCACAGCCAGAACATGGGCATCGGCCAGAGTTTCGAAGCCGAGCTTTACGATCCCGAGAGTCACACCTCAGAAGGATTCGCCAGTCTCGACACCAAGCGCTGCCTCGCCTCGGCCACAGAGCTGGACAGCGGGCGCGTCATCGTCAGTGGCAACTGGTATCACGACGATGCCATCGAGATGTTCGACGGCCGACGATCATTCTTGCCCGTCAAGGATGTGACACAGGATCGATGCACACCCTATATCCTCCGCACGGCCAGCGACGATGCCATCATCATAGGCGGCTATGGTTCCAAAGGCGACACCATCAGTTCTTCCGTTGCTGATCGTCTGAAAGGCGAAGCCATCTCCATCCCCCTCATGGAAGAATGGCGATTACTACCCATAATCTACCATACGACCGCTGATGTCAGTTTCATCGGAGATGATCAAAAAGGCATCTATGCATACCTACTGCCCATAGAAGACAAGGACGGTAAACTGGCTATAGCCCGCGTCACTAACGGTGAATTCTCCCTGCTCCCCACCGTCTGCCCCATACCGATGAGTGGACCGGAGGGAGCCATCCATTGGTATACCACTGTACTGGCAGACCGTCGGAGCCAGAAAGCCTATCTTCTTGGAATGGATAAGGCATACCTCGACCATCCAGACCAACCGAACCGACTGTACGTCCTCACTATCGACTATGCCGTTGACCCGGCCGGTATAACACTCGGCTATACCGACCCGTTGGATATTAGTGGTGAATGGACACCTGTTTTGACTGCCGAAGGCAACTTGATGATTACTGGTGGATATATGAACCACAGCAACTTCAAACCCACTGGTAAAGTATGGCTATTGCACCTCGGCATGCAAAAGGCAGAAGCCGAGATAAACAGCATTCCCTGGACATGGATTATTCTGATACTGGTCGCCGGGGTTACCTCAGCCGTATGGTACCTCTCATGGCGAAAGCATCATCGTGCCGAGAGCCAAGACCCTGCCCCCCAGCCTACCCCCGACTCTGTGCTCATGCAGCGCATCTGTGAACTGATGGAGAAAGAAAAGCCCTTCCTGAACCCCGAACTGAAGATTTCCGATGTAGCCTCTGCCCTCGGCACCAACCGCACCTACCTCTCCGACTGCATCAATTCCCAGCGCGACTGCTCCTTTACGCAGTTTGTCAATGCCTACCGGGTGGAATATGCCAAAGAGCTGCTACGCAACCGTCGAGACATCAAGATTTCGGAAGTCTATACCCTCTCAGGCTTCTCCAGCGAGAACACCTTCTTTCGCATCTTCAAAGCCCATACGGGCAAAACGCCGAGCGAATACAGGGCATAAGACATAAATCGACTCTCAATTGATCAATTGGCAGTCGATTTTGTTGTTTTGAGAGTCCACATTACCTTATTATCACTATCTTTGTGGCAAATATTAATCAATCACAAAAATATGGTAATAAGAGAAATTCAACAACGGTGGACTTCGCTGATGGCGACGGCCCTTATCTTGATGATGGGACTCAGTGCATGTTCGTCTGGCAACGATGAGCCGGAGCCCGTCATCCAACCTGGAGATATGGTAAAAGACTTCAAGCAGGTGAAGCAATATAGCAGCACAACCCTGTTCCAGAACGATCTCGACGCTTTGGTAACATACGCCTTCGACATCCGTGCCGTCAGATGGGCATATTTCTATATGGCCTCGAAGGGTCTGGAAGCACAGCCCTTCACTGCCACTGCTGACGATATGGACCGCGACGAAAACTGTAAGTTCTATGCCGAGTCTCTCTACGACATCATCGATGATATAGTCGAGCGGTCAGGACAGTACGAGGAAGCACTTCAGCGTTTGGAAGACTCTGATGTATTGACACGCCCCACCTCTCAGACACGCGGCATACTGAGCGATGCCTTCGACTTCATGTTCAGTTGCAAGAAGACACAGACCATGGGCCGCAAGTCAGTCGTCACAGTCATGCGAGAGTTAGGCTGGACCAACGATGCCAAGAAACTGAAGGAGGTCTACGACGGTCTGCCATCCAACCTGAAGCGCGGCTACAGCAACTCCAACGACTTCTGGCGTGACTTCAGTAAGGGT
>CAMNPN010000042.1 GCA_946548085.1 uncultured Prevotella sp.
TATATATAATTAATATTTAATAACCAAAGAGAGAGAATTTATGAAACAAAGACTAACAATGTTTATGATCAGCCTCTTCCTGTTTGCAGGAAGTGCGCTGGCACAGACAAAGGTGTCCGGTACTGTACTCTCACAGGAAGACGGCCAGCCGATTATCGGCGCCGCCGTCAAGGTGGTAGGTACAGCTACTGGAATGTTGACTGACGTGAACGGACGATTCAATGTCACCCTTCCGGCAGACAAGAATCAGCTCGAGATTTCCTATCTCGGCTTTGTGTCTCAAACAGTGAATGCCAAGAATGGCATGCGTGTGTTCCTGAAGGCCGACGCCAAGACCCTCGACGAGGTGGTGGTGACGGCTATGGGTATCAGCCGCGACAAGAAAGCCCTGGGTTATGCTGCTCAGGAGCTGAATGCAGAGGATCTGAACATCAATGGTACGAGCTCACTTGCAAGTGCTATTCAGGGTAAGCTGACAGGTGTCAGTGTCCGTCAGTCTTCAGGTGCTCCTGGCGCTTCTGCACAGATTGTGATCCGTGGCGCCCGTTCGTTCGACGGCAACAACGCTCCACTTTATGTGGTCGATGGTATGCCTATCAGCTCTACGCCCGACTTCGGCACGGGTAACTCTGTGACTGGTGCCGACTACGCCAACCGTAGCATTGATATCAACCCCGACGACATTGAGAGCATCAACGTGCTAAAGGGCCAGGCAGCTTCTGCCCTTTATGGTATTCGTGCCTCTAATGGTGTGATCGTCATCACCACCAAGCGTGGCAGCAAGTTCACCGCAAAACCCGTGATCACCTTCTCTACCGACATCAGTGCCCAGACACTGAGCCGTAAGTACAAGCATCAGGATGTGTACGCTCAGGGTGCCAGCGCCGCTGCTTACAACCCCAGCTCTTCTTCAACATGGGGTCCGAAGATTACCGATCTGCCCGATGATCCGAAATATGGTGGTAACAGCCAGGGACATCCCGGAATGTACTACAATCCCAAATATGAGTTAGCCGGTATCGACCCCTGGGTGACTCCGACCACTCACGACAACGTGAGCGACTTCTTCAAGACGGGTCTCACTCAGAACGCATCGCTGAGCATTGCCCACCGCGTGAACAACGTCAGCTATGCCTTTGGCATCAGCGACACCTATCAGGATGGTATCATTCCTTCTACTGGCATGATGCGTACCGGTGCCCGTGGTGCTGTGGACTGGGAGATCAACAAGCAGTGGAAGACTGGCTTCTCTGCCAACTACACCTCTACCAGAATTAAGAGTGCACCAGGTGCCAACAACGGTGTGGTAAACGTGGTCTATGGCGCTCCTGCAGAGTATGACCTGAAAGGCACGCCAACACACGCCCCCGGCGACCCAACCACTCAGGTGTCTTACCGTGCAACCAACTTCAACAACCCCTACTGGTGGGCTGCCAACGATGAGTTCCGCCAGCACACGAACCGCGTGTTCGGTAATGTGTACGTTGAATTCACTCCCGACCTCGGGCTGGGCGAGAACTACAAACTGACCTTCCGTGAGCAGGCTGGTCTTGATATCTATACGACTGACAACATGACCATCGCCGAGGTGGGCTCTGCCTACAACACGAAGGGCGAGGTTGAGGACTTCGGCGTACAGCGGAACATCTTCAACAACCTGTTGACGGCCAACTTCACTGCCAAGCTCGGTGCTGAGAAGGAGTGGGATCTGGGCCTGCTGATCGGTAATGAGTTCAACCACGACTATAGCCGCAGTTGGGACTATGATGCTTCTGCCCTGTCTTGGTTTGGCCAGCCCGTCATCGAGAATGCTGCCAGCATGGACTACTGGAGCATGAGCCACTCCAAGGACCGCTCACTCGGTTTCTTCGGACAGTTCACTGCCAGTTGGAAGAACATGGTCTATCTGACTGTTACCGGTCGTAACGACATCGTGTCGACGATGCCTCGCGGCAACCGCTCGTTCTTCTATCCCTCTGTGTCGCTGGGCTGGATTTTCACGGAGCTTCCTTCGCTGAAGGACAACGACATCCTTTCTTATGGTAAACTGCGTGCCTCATTCGCACAGGTAGGTCAGGCAGGTACTTATCGTGAGAACTTCTACTATACACCTTCCTATGGCAGCGGTATGTATGTCTATACGCCTATTGCCTACCCGATGAACGGTGCAAAGAGCTATGTGCCTTACTATGTGTCTTACGACCCGAACCTGAAGCCTCAGAACACGACGAACTATGAGTTCGGTATCGACCTGAATTTCTTCAAGAACCGCCTGCGTCTGGAGTACACCGCCAGTTATCAGGATGTGAAGGATCAGATTTTCGACGTGCCTACAGCTGGTTCTACAGGTTATCAGTACCTGCGTACCAACGCTGGTGAGATGACCACATGGGCTCATGAATTCGCCCTGAATGCCGACATTCTACAGCATAAGGACTACAACCTCTCACTTGGCGTAAACTTCACCAAGATTAAGAATAAGGTCAAGGAGTTGGCTCCTGGTGTGGAGAGCATCATGCTCGGTGGCTTCGTGGAGCCCCAGGTACGTGCCCAGGCTGGCTTTACATATCCTAACATCTATGGCGTTGCCTTCAAGCGCACCGATGATGGCCAGTTGCTGCTGGCCGACGGTCTGCCCCAGGGTACCGGCTCCAGCGAGAACATCGGTGAGTGTGCTCCCGACTTCAACATGGGCTTCAACCTCAAGGCCAACTACAAGCGCCTCTCGCTGTCTGCCACGCTCGACTGGCAGAAGGGTGGCAAGATGTATGCCGGTACGATCCTGACCATGAACTGGTTCGGTGCTTCTACCGAGTCGCTCAACTATCGTGAGGGTACGATGGTTGCCGATGGTATTGACGAGGCTACAGGCCAGAAGAACACCATCGAGGTGAGCAAGAAAGACTGGTACATGGCCTACAACGACATTACCGAGGCCGGCATCTTCGATACCAGTTTCTGGAAACTCCGCGACGTGACGCTTGGTTACGACCTGCCTAAGTTCTGGGGTATCAACATGAATATCTTCGCTTTTGCACGCAACATTCTCATCTGGGCAAAGATGCCGGATCTCGATCCAGAGAACTCCCAGGGTAACGGTAACATGAGTGGTTATTTCGAACGCTTCTCTGTACCCAGCACATCCAGCTTCGGCGGTGGCTTGAAGGTCACGTTCTAATCCGAGGATGAATTAAGATTATTAATCAGAAAAAAGTAAGAATATGAAGATTAAATATTTGTTTGGCATTGCGTTGGCAACCATGCTGTACAGCTCGTGCTCTGAGGACATGATGGACCGGATCAACGAGGATGAGACCAGCAAGACCGCCGATAGGGTTGGAGCAAAGTTCCAGCTCACAGACGCAGAGGTGGCCACTGCCTATTCAGTGGTGAACGGTGCATACGCCTGGTATGTATCCTCATACACAGAGCAGCTTTTCGGAACTGGTAACAACCAGTTGCTCAAGATCGAGCAGCGCACCGTATCAGAGTTGGCTGGTGCCACCACTTTCAACAACGAGTGGAACTCTACCTATTCCAACCTGATGAACCTCACGCAGATGATCGAGAAGTGCTCGGCCGGAGGTATCGACGAGGGCAGAAACGACCTCCTGGGTATGGCCCAGCTGCTGGCTGCCATCAACTGGGGCGTGCTGACAGACCTTCACGGCGACATTCCCTTCAGCGAGTGTTTCCAGGGTATCTCTGCTCCGAAGATCGATACCCAGGAGACGGTCTATAACGCTATCTTCCAGCTGATTGACGATGGTATCGCAAACCTCTCTGAGGGTGGCAACAATGCCGGCGAGCAGGATATCATCTATGGTGGCGACACCGACAAGTGGCTCGCTCTTGGCTACGCCCTCAAGGCTCGCTATCTGCTCCATACCGCAAGTCGCAACCCTGGCGTCATCAGTCAGGTTGAGGAAGCGGCTCAGAATGCCATCGAGCTCGGTTTTGAAGGCTTCTATCTCGACATGTTCAATGGCGTGACTGCCGACAACGCATGGTCTGCCTATCAGTGGAGCCGTTACTACATCGGTTCGAGCAAGACTGTCGACGACCTGATGCTGGAGCGTGAGGATCCCCGTGAGCCCTTCTACAACATGTCTATTGGTGGCGACGTCATTGGTGTTCCTGGTAGCACAGAGCTGGCCTCTCTCACGCAGACTGTCAACGAACCCGCCTGGCTCGAGAACGGTGCTGCCAACCTTGCCATCATGAGCGAGTCGGAGCTCTACTTCATCCTCGCCGAGGCTCAGGCCCTCCAAGGCAAGGATGCCAAAGAGGCTTTCGAGACTGCTGTCAGCAGTAACGTAGCAGAGTATGCCGCCATCAGTGGCGAAGCCATTGCCGATGAGGATATCACGGCCTATCTGGAGAACATCGCTCCTCTCTACGAGGCTGATGCGCTGAAGGAGATCCGTATCCAGAAGTATCTGGCTCAGACCCGCGGTGAGGTGATCGAGACCTACAACGACATGCGTCGTATCGGTCTTGACGAGTATCCTGTCAAGATGACCAATCCCAACAATAACAGCAGTGCCGGCAACCGCTGGCCGAACATGCTGCCTTATGGCGACAGCGATGTAGTGTCTAATCCTAATGTGGCCGCTGCCTTCGGTTCTGGCAACGACGCTGGCATGTACATCTTCAGCAGCAAAGTCTGGTGGGCCAAGTAATCTGACAACTTACACACGGCAACTATAAGAATGACTCCTATCCACTACTGGTTAGGAGTCATTTTCACTAAATACTTCAGACTATATTTATCAAACCTATCCAATATGGAACTTCATGAACTGATTCATGATCTTCATCGAAGCCGTATTCTCATTTTGCCTGTTTAAAGAAAGCATATGAATTATCCTCAACAACTATTGGTCATTCTGATGACGCTGACAGTGTCTGCAGCTCAGGCTGAAAACAAGAAGGAAGCTGCAAAGGACTCGTTGCGGTTTACTGTTATAAAGGAGAACCCGATTACTCCCGTGAAAGATCAGAGCAGAAGCGGTACATGCTGGGACTATGCGACGATAGGATTCTTTGAGGGGGAGATCCTACACAAGAACTGCGCCAGCAGCGGTTTGACGCATGGGATGCCACCTACGACCACGTCATGCTGATTTTCGGCAAAGCGAAGGACCAACAGGGACGCGAGTACTACATGGTGAAGAACTCATGGGGCGAAGCAGGTCGCTACAAGGGTATATGGTACATGAGCAAGAACTACATTGCCCTAAACACGACCTATGTGTTTTTGAACCGTTGTGCACTTGAGTGAGCAATTCTTCGCGAATGAAGCACGTGACAGATGGCATGAGCATCATAATCATACCGTTCAGCACAGCAACACGAATTCGTCGGCATATTATGCCATTTAATAGATAAAACTGGCAACGGATTGTGCATGTGAAAATCTCGAGAAAAATATTTCAAAAAGAGTATCAAAATGCCATTCTTACTGCTAAATACCTGGTTATCTGGATATTATACTATTGCAATAGGTTGAAAATATATTCATTCTATCGTCATATTTATAGCGTTTTTGCTATATTACTTTACATTTTTCGATAGCTACAATAGTCCAAACTCAACATAACAACGGCAGTTTATACTTGTTTAGATAGGGCAAACTGACAGTTTACCCAGTCTAAACTGACAGTTTACCCTGTCTAAACTGTTAGTACAGACTATCCGTGTTATTACAAACTCTATTGGTAATCAGCACTTTAGCCAATTATGAGCACCATTTTAAGCATAATTTGTGTAAATATGCTTTACTTAGTGACGTTATTATGGCATTTAAAACAAGCAAATGCCATAGTATAACATGTTATATATCAACAAGTTAATTATAATAATGGCATTATAGAGCAATTTGAGAACAAAAAAGATTTGGTGACATTTTATCATTATCACAAGAATTTGATAATCTTTTACAAATGCCACTTTCTTCTATTGACTATCAGGACTCTTACAATCATTTCTCTTTAAAATGCTTGGAGGATTCAGAATAAGTTTGTATATTTTCAACAGATACAATCGTAATAACAAAATGCCAAGACAAGATACGGAAACGTTGAGTGAAAAAGTAATCAGCCTGAATGTTAAGCAAACACAAAGACGCCCTCAAAAGGTTAACAATTCTTAATTCCCCTACACTCCCATGCAGTTTTTTCTTACTTTTGTTATTATATAAGTAGAACCGTATTATCAATATATCGACAAAAACGTTTTGATTATGAAGAAAAAAATAGTATTAATGACAAGTATGCTGCTTTGGCTTGGTTTTTTGTGCGCATGTGACAATAATGAAAACAATCCAAATGATTTTATAGAAAGCCAAAATGAGACATCTTTAGAATCGTCTATTATAGGTACATGGGAACTCAAGACTTTAAGTTATCCCGATGGCAATCGTGAAATATCATCAGATCAACGGGATATATTTATGTTTAACCAAAATGGTAAGGTTAAGGTCTTCATAAAAAAGGGGAAACCATTGCACCCGGATTTACCGAATGAGGAAGGAGAATACGATTACTCCTATGACATGGAAAAACAAATAATACAATTATGCGGGGAAACATTGAAGTGTACTATTTCGGGTGGCGAGATGCATATGGAAGGCTATCATTATGGTCCGGACGATGGTTTGTATGTTCATGAGTATATATTTATAAAAAAATAGAGTTGACATGAAAAGATTATTTGTGACTTTGGCATTCTTAGCATTTGTGGTTAAATCATTTGCACAAGATCTATGCGGAACTCCCGCCATAACAAATATAGAGAACGTAAAGAAACTGAACTCACCTCGTAATCGTACTTCAAAAAGTTTCTATATCTTGAAAGTATATTTCCATGTTATTAGAAGCACCTCAGGGGCAGGAGGTGTTAGTACTTCAGATGTTACAAGTGCATACAGCCGACTTAATAGCGATTTTTAATAGTCATGGAATCTATTTCAGTTGGGATGGTATAATTGATCCTATTGATAATGACACTTATTATAATAACATCCCAACAACTAATATTTTCTATGAAAATAACCACACAAATGGAATAGATATTTATTTGTATCCTGCAGACCCTAATTATTCTACCCCTATTATTGGGCTTGCTAATGGTGTTGGTATGAGTTCAGAATTTTATATTGTTGGAAGAGTCAGTGGCATTCCGGCATGTACGACCAGTACTATTTCTCATGAAATGGGGCATGTGTTAAATCTATGGCATACACATCATGGAACTTACGATGAGGGAGGAAATGACAATCCTTGTCCAGAATTAGTTAATGGCAATAACTCAAGCACATGTGGAGATTATGTTGAAGACACCCCTGCAGATCCACGTTTATCAACGTTGAACGTCTATAATTGTGTTTACATAGGATATGGAACTGATGCAAACGACCAAGCATACAATCCTGATGTAGATTTAATTATGTCCTATGCTCCGAAGTCGTGCAGGACTCGATTCTCAGCAAAACAAGGTGAAAGAATGAGAGAATCAATAGCAACTCTTTCTTATCTCATACAAACTCAGTGTCAGTTATCAATTACCGGCTGTTCAAATGTATGTAGCACAGAATCCTACTCTATCCAGAATTTTCCTTATGGTTCGACCGTCGTTTGGAGCACGAGCAATTCAAATCTTACTATTGTCTCTGGCCAGGGAACTGGTACTGCAACATTTCAGAAGAATGCTAACGGCGCATGTGTCGTAACAGCCCAAGTTTCTTTCGGTTCTTCAACACTGGATCTAACTAAAGATGTATGGGCTGGCGTTCCTTCGGCCCCTACAATATTGGGCTGGCCAAATACGAACATGTTCTTGGCCAACTCGCAATACCAGCTGTATGCCAGCGTGAACTCACAAGCCCAGGTATTGGAATATCAATGGGATGTGGTGAGAGGAGCAACCATCACGAGCGGAGGAAACACCAACAGCCCCATCTTTACGATGAACCCAAATGGAACAGTCAGAATAGGTGTCCGTGCAAGGAATGCCTGCGGCTGGGGCCCATATACCTATTTAAATGGCGGGATTACGAACGATAACGGGCAAACACCTATCAACTCTCCTGGAAACAACATTGTGAACATACCACTCCCAGAGGACGGAGAGTATGAAATCACGCTCTGGAACAACAACAGGCTAATTCGTACTGTGAAGACGACGCAATCATCATACGACGTGGACTTGAATAACCTTCCGCCTGATTTGTATATCATTAAAGTCGCCAAGGATGGCAAAAGAATCTATCAGCTGAAAATCTTTTCCCGGTGATTCCCTTCTTGTAGCACGGCACATTCGTATTCATCGGGGGACATGGATATGTCTTCGTTTCTATAAAGGAATACGCCTTCAAGCTTTCGCGGTGAAGGCTTGAAGGCGTATTGGGAGAGAAAAATCGTCAGTGCTTATTTTATTTCACCAGTATGACGAGGTACTTGCTGGTAGACCAGAAGCGCTGCGGATCGCTGATGCGGAGCACGTACTGCTTCTTGGCATCGCGCTGCAGGGTATAGCTGCCAGCGGGGTGGTTGGTCAGGATCTCGGCAGAAGAGCTGTAAAGCTTGATCTCCTTGTCGATGCGGATATCGATCTTCGTGAAGTACTCCTTGTTGAAGTTAGACTGCAGCACCTCGCCCTTGTCGAGGATATTCTGCTCCTTCAGCTCCTTCTTTGTTCCGAAGACGAACCAGGCAGAGTGGAGCGCCTTGTCCTGCGTAGAGATGGTCTCGGCCTTCTGGGTGTTCTCCTCCTTCAGGGTGGTGACGTTCTGGTTCAGGTCGGCCACCTGCTCGTCGAGCTCGGCGATGTGGATGTCCTTCTTGTCAAGTTCCTCGCGCAGGGCCTGCAGCTGCTGGTCTTTCTGATTCATCTGCTCCGTGAGGTTGTCGATGATCTTCTTCAGCTGATCACCCTTCACGCTGCTCTCACGCACCTGCTGCTTCAGCTTGTTGATGAGCTCCTTGTTCTGCTTCATAGCCGACTGGATGAACTGCATGTTCTCCTTGATGCGGAGCGTGGTGTTGGTGCCCTCGCCCTCCTTGGCCAGCGTCACACGGTTCTGGGCCTCGGTAATCTCACGGAAGCCCTCCTCGATGTCGCTCAGCGTCGTCATCATGTCGTTGATCTCATTGTCTTTCTGGGCAATGATCTGTTCCAGCGAGTCGCGCTGCACAAGTGCAGCCTGCTCTGCCTTCTTCACTCCTTCGTTGCAACTTGCAACCATCAGGCCGCCAAGGGCCAAAACAATTAATTTTCTCATATAAGTAATATAATTTAAATATGTATTTACTATTCCTTTTGATTACCTTTTACCTTTTTACCCTTTTACCTTTTTACTTTTTTACCTTTTCATCCTTCCCCGCCAGCACGATGACGATCTCGCCCTTGGGCTCGGTAGCCGTGAAATGGGCGATAACCTCGGCGAGGGTGCCGCGGACACTCTCCTCATGGACCTTTGAGATCTCTCGGCAGACACTCACCTGACGATCGTCGCCATAGACCTCGGCAAACTGCTGGAGGGTCTTCACGAGGCGGTAGGGCGACTCATAGAACACCATCGTGCGAGTCTCAGTAGCCAGTTCCTCCAAGCGCGTCTTGCGGCCCTTCTTCTGAGGGAGGAAGCCCTCGAACACGAAACGGTCGCAGGGCAGTCCGCTCGACACCAGGGCTGGCACGAAGGCCGTCGCCCCTGGCAGGCACTGCACCTCTACCCCAGCCCGCACTGCCTCGCGGACCAGGAAGAAGCCCGGGTCGCTGATGCCAGGCGTGCCGGCATCGCTGATGAGGGCCACGTTCTCGCCTGCCAGCAGACGGCTGACGATGGCGGCACTGGTGCCGTGCTCATTGAACTTATGATGCGACAGGAGGGAGTTTCGGATATCGAAATGCTTCAACAGGATGCCCGAGGTACGGGTATCTTCGGCAAGGATGAGATCGGCCTCTTTCAAGAGCCGTATGGCACGCAGTGTCATATCCTCCAAATTGCCTACTGGCGTTGGAACAATATACAATATGCCCATTTCGGGGGACAAATTTAGCGCAAATATTCATAATAGACAAAAAAAGTGGTAAAATCTTTGCAAATTTTAAAACGTTTTGGTAATTTTGCAACCATGATAACAGAAAACTTAACAGGAGAGACCCGCCGCCCAGGCAGAATCGAGGTGGTCTGCGGATCGATGTTCTCTGGCAAGACAGAGGAGCTCATCCGGCGCCTGCGACGGGCACAGTTCGCCCGCCAGAAGGTGGAAATCTTCAAGCCCGCCATCGACGTGAGATACTCCGAGGAGGATGTCGTCAGCCACGACCAGAAGCATATCATGTCGACCCCTATCGACTCGTCGGCAAGCATCCTGCTGCTCTCTTCGGACTGTGATGTGGTGGGCATCGACGAGGCCCAGTTCTTCGACATGGGACTTGTGGACGTGTGCAACGAACTGGCCAATCGTGGCATCCGAGTGATCATAGCAGGGCTCGACATGGACTTCAAGGGTGTGCCCTTCGGCCCGATGCCTGCCCTGTGCGCCATTGCCGACGATGTGACGAAGGTGCATGCCATCTGCGTGAAGTGTGGCAATCTGGCCTACGTCAGTCACCGCACCGTGGAAGGGTCGCAGCGGGTGCTGCTGGGCGAGACCACGGAGTACGAGCCGCTCTGCAGAGAGTGCTACCAAAAGGCACTGGAAGAGGAAAAAAGAAAGCAAAATACACCGTCGGCGCAAAAATCCTCCGAATAAATTTGGCGGATTCAAAAATTATGCCTACCTTTGCAGCCGCTTTCGTTAAGGAAGCACCAAGAAGGTCGATCCGCTAGCTCAGTCGGTAGAGCACAACACTTTTAATGTTGGGGTCTTGGGTTCGAGCCCCAAGCGGATCACTTATTAAAATCCGCAAGAAACTGAAATTCAGAATCTTGCGGATTTTTCTATTTACGCAATGCACCACATTTGCACCACCAAATAAAGCCCACTAATCAACAATTTTAATGTCTAATAGCACTTCCCAATAGCCATTTTTATCTTCACCAACACGTCTAATGACACCTTTTTCCTTTAATACTGCAAT
>CAMNPN010000043.1 GCA_946548085.1 uncultured Prevotella sp.
ATAATCCGTTCTTTCTTACCGACCAAACCGCGACACAGCGATCCTTGACATCTTTAACTTCTTAGTTTCCTGTACTCAATCGCTTGAAATCTTATAAAATTAATTCATTTTATACTGATTTGTGATCCTTTTCATATTTTAATATCTGATTACTTTTTTCCCGTTCTTGTCTTGCAGGCGCCCTTTGGCCGAGTGGACGATGTAGAGCCCCTTTGGCAGATCGTCGAGGGTGGTCACTGCGGTGCGGACTTTCCGGCCGTTCATGTCATAGACGTCGAAGGACTTGTCTTCGGCATTGGGCGCACTGATGCCCGTATCGTCCATCTCGACAATATGAACGAAGTTCTTCCAGCCTTCTTTTGAACGGTAGATTTCCGTACAGCCTTCCGGGACGTAAAGCGTGGCTTTCTCATAAGTCTCTTTGGAGAAACTATCGTTGTCGATGTCTATAGGACGGCTCTGGCGGGTTGTCACTGATACCAGATCGTGGCAATAACCTAAAGCCAAATATCCCAGATAGATCCATTGGGGCAGGATGATTTCCTGCAGGTCTGTCCAGCAGCAGGAATAGTGCTCGAGCACCTTGATCTCATCGGGCACTTCGTAACGGACGCCTTTCTTGTTCGGATAGGCTAACAGGCTAAAACCGTCTTCTACGAGTGCGCCGTCGAGTGAGGTGTAGTGGGCGTTGCCTGGTGCCACCTCTATGGATTCAAGGCTGGTGCAGCCAGTAAAGTTGCCGTACCCCATCACTCTCGTGCTTGCGGGGATCGTCAGTGTCTTCAGCGATGAGCAGCCAACAAATACGGCAAAGCCTATCGAGTCGAGACCTTCTGGCAGGGTGATGTCTGTCACTTGTGTGCAGTTGTAGAAAGCGTTGCTGTCAAGGGTCTTGACTGTGGATGGCAGAACTACGGAGCCGACTTTGCCTGCAGGGCAGTTGACCAGTATGGTCTGATCCTTGTTATACAAAAGTCCATCGACGACGGAGTAACTGTCGCTGGTGTCGTCGAGGGTGAAGGCGGGCAGGCTGATGCATCCCGCAAGGGCGCTTATGCCAATGGAACTGAGATGCTTAGGAAGGGCCAGGGCTTTAAGGTGTGTACAGGAGGTGAAGGCATTCCCTCCGATGTCTGTCAGGGCGCTTTCCTCAAAGTGATCCCATGTGAGGGATGACAGACTCATGCAGAAATAAAAGGTGAACTCGCCGATAGACCTGATTGTACTTGGAAGGACCACTTCTCTTAACTCATCTGGGTACTTGCAGACCGATGTCTGGCTGGACCCGCTGATGCCTATGACTGTATAGTCTTTGCCACGGTGGCTGACAGTCGGGGGGACGACCAGCTTTCCGTCATCCAATACGTTTACGGTTTTCAGAACCACACTCGCTCTATCGTCTTGGATTTCATAGTAGTTCGTGGCTTCGTCGAAGAATCCGTCTTCCATCTCCCGTGTTTCGTCAACGGTTCCACTCCACAGTTCTTCCTTTTGGATGTTTTTGATGGATAGTGTCTTCGAACTACCGTAGGATAGTGGAACAAACGTCAGGGTGGCATTCCCCGTCTCACCGGCACCTATAGATGCGTAAAGCGTTGTTACCAGTTCCCCGTCAAAATAGAGATAGATGAGCTCTTGATTTGTATCACCCGTGTTCGTCAGATTGACGGTCACACTGAAGGGCTCTCCCTGAGCGGGATCGTCGCTGGTCCAAACGTCATTAACGATATAGCTCTCTTTGGCTTCTGTAGCTCTCAGCGTCATCGCCTGTTCTTCAATGGTTGCCACAAGATAACTGACGGTTGTGCTATACGGGTTGCAAACCCTCCAAACCGTCTCTCCTACAGGTCGATAGACTTGCCTGATCTGGTAAGTTCCGACGGGCAGGTCGCTTCCAAATGTAAACTGATTGGTGACAGTGGTCTTCTGCCCTTTGTATTGGAAGTCGTAATCGGGTGAACTATAAGTGATGGTGCCGAATGATTCTCCTTCTTTTCCGAAAGGGATCGTCTTCGACTCAAAAACGTTGAGGCACTCCTCACCCTGATACAGTCCCCAGCCTGTCTCTATTTGATACTCGGATGGTTCAAAGCGGTATTTAGCCACAAACTGTCCCTTTAATGTCACATTCTGAAAGTTGTCTGTAGCCGAAGCTCTTGTATAGGTGGCAGTCTCATTATTTACCGCACTGAATATTTCGGGGACGGCCTTCTCGCCGGTGTCAGGCCGGAGGCCTATGATAGCAGACTGATAGATGGAATAGCCATCAAGACTTCCGAAGACTCCCTTTCTGCTTGTCTTGTAGTTGGCCAGGGACGCTACGAAATAGCCGTTGGCAGTCCCGTCCCATCCCCAGTTTATATGGAAAAGGCCATTCCCGTCGTATCCGTCGCAGATGAACTCATGGCCATTAAGGGATGCATCCGTTCCGCTATAGACGACTGGGCGGCCTGATGCCAACTCTTGATAGAGCAGATCTTCCCACTGGGCTTGTGAATAGTGGGCGCGGGAGATAATACGGGCGTTCTTGTCGTAGCCGAAATAATGAATCATGCCATAGACGAGTCTCTCATCGGTGGATCCCGATCCACTGGGGCTGTAGTCCATCGCAACAGCCTGGCCGCAGTAGCGCAGCAGTTCTGCGACGGCATCTGCTGGCTCACCTAAGGCGTCTTTACTATAGCTCGTCCAGATCTTGTTCCAGCGGAAGGTGGTCGCAGGCAGTTCTTCTACGGACAGCTTATAGCTCCCTGACTGGTAGGCAGGAAGGGCTGAGCTCCCAGCCGGATACTGATAGTAATACATCAGCTGGGCCATGGCTGTAGCTACGCATCCGGTGACGCAGTTAAGGTTTTTATATATGGGGCATTGCCCTTTATAGGGCATGTCTTGGCCCCAGGTCGTCTTTATCAACGGAGCGATGGCAGGCCTTGATGCGCGGGTGGCACTCCTTTCTGCAGATGTGCTTTCTTCGTCGAGAAGTTTCATCTGCTCCCGATAGCTGTCCAACCAGTATAGCAGGTTCTCTGGCATGTTGTCCAGGTCGATGCTGCCTTGGTCGGAGTAGCCGAGGATGGGGACTGTTCTGTCATCAGGGGAAACGATGACAAAGCCGTTTCCGTTCTCTGCATTGAAAAAAAACAGGTCGGTCTCATTGGCAGAGGCTTCCTCTGTTCTTGCCTTGGCTTTCTGGCTCCTGACTGCCTGTAGTGTCTTGCCTTTCAGCACCTGTTGCGCTTTATGGAGTGCTTCTTGTTCTGTTATTGATTCAGCACAGGTAGTCGAAGAAGCCACGATGAGGGTTAGTAATAAAAATAGACTGTTTCGTTTCATTATTGATAATTTGTTAATTGTTTCACTTCTGTTTCCCTGTCGGGGTAAGCAAGCGGTGATGCAAAGATAAAAATAAATCCCGAAACGTGCAAACTTTTCGGGAGTTATTTGAAAAAACGTCAAAATGCAAGAACGCTTGCCCCAAAACAATTCTACTCTCAGGGCCGTTATTTGCCATCTCGGTATGTCAAAATCGGGCTGTTAATTCAATAATGTATTTAATATGCTTTTCCAAATTCGGCATTTACCGAACCGCCTCCAGGGCGGCGAGGGCCTTGCGGGCCTTGTTGCGGCCAACGGTGATGAGACGCTCGGACTTGTCGTAGTCGAAGCTGTCGAACTTCTCCATCTGGATGTCGATGAGCAGGTCGGGCTGCATGAGTTGTGCCATGAGCTTCGAGTTCTGACGGATCATCAGCGAACTGGTACGGGAGAGCAGGGTGATGTAGTTGAACTCGATGTTGTCGGGGATGAGTTTGTTGAGGATTTTTCCGCCCAGCGACTGGTCTCTCTGGCGTTTCTCCTTCTCGCGGGCCAGGCGCTGCAGGTGGCTCTGGGCCTCGTAGTTGTGGCCGCTGACGTCGACACCCACCAGCAAGTCGCCCTCATGACGCTCCACGCGGTTGAGTGGCAGGGGGTTGATGACACCGCCGTCGATGAGTATCCGGCCGTCGCGGCGCACGGGGTCGAAGAACGAGGGCAGGGAGATGGAGGCGCGGATGGCATCGTAGAGGCTGCCCTGGCGGAAGACGACCTCCTCGCCGTGCTCCCAGTCGGTGGAGACGGCACAGAAGGGGATCGACAGGTCTTCGATGGCTACGTCGGGGATGATGGCCTTCATCGCCTCAATGATTTTCTCACCCTTTACGATGTGGTTCAGACTGAGCGAGAAGTCGATGAGATCGAGCATCTTACGGCGGTCGACGGTCTTCATCCACTCACGGTACTCGCCCAATTTGCCTGCTGCATAGAAGCCGCCAATGAGGGCACCCATCGAACAGCCTGCGATGGAGGCGATGTGGTAGCCCTGCGACTCGAGTTCCTCTATCACGCCGATGTGGGCCAGTCCACGGGCACCACCGCTCGACAATACCAGTGCAATATCTTTCATCGTCTGCAAAGGTACGAATAAAATGAGAAATGAGGAATGAGAAATGAGAATTTTTGCGTGGCGATAGCAAATTTTTCACTTTTCACTATTCACTTTTCACTTAAAATAAGTATCTTTGTCGGCGGAAAGGAATCAGCCATGATCAGGTATACGAAACGAGAGGAGATATGGAACGCGGCGTCGCACGGCGGCGGCGTGGTGATGGGCGTGGTGTTCGGCGTGATCTTCCTTACGTGGTGTTTCCAGGCCGACAACCAGTGGGCGAGGGTAGGGGTGATCCTCTACCTCTTTGGCATGCTGGGTTCGTATGCTGCCTCGACGCTTTATCACTCGATGAAACACCACTCGAAGTGGAAGGAGCGGCTGCGCAAATGGGACCATGCCGCCATCTACTGGCATATCGCCGGCTCGTATTCGCCGTTGACGCTGGTGGCACTGCGCACCCAGGGCTACTGGGGATGGGCGCTGTTCGTGTTCGTATGGACCTGTGCCATCATCGGCACGATTATCAGTTTCATCCGCCTGAAAGAGCACTCTAACGTAGAGACATTCTGTTTCGTGGGCATGGGCCTGAGTGTGCTTGTGGCCTTCAAGCCGTTGCTCGACGCGGTGTCGACGGCCGCTGTCATCTGGATCATCGCCGAAGGCGTCTGTTATATCACCGGCGCCGTATTCTATTCTTTCAACAACACGAAGTATATGCACTCCGTATTCCATTTCTTCGTCCTCGCCGGCTCAGTCTGTCACATCATCGCCGTCTGGGACGTGCTGATGGCTTATCTGTAGTAGGTGTGGAATGTGGGGTGTTGGGCCTTCGCAGATGTTATTCCTGCTGATTATACTGTAACGGCCAGAGGGCACGGAGGGTAGTGGTGATGCCTTGGGGTGTGCGGAGGGTGAAGAGGTAGGGCGTGCTGCGGACCCACCGGTAGCGGAGAAACTGCTGGAAGGTGAGTGGCTGGCCGTTGACGGCCTCGATGATGGTGTTGGGACGGAAACCTGCTTCCCATGCCTTGCTGCCCTGGAGCACCATGCCGATCATCGCCTGACCCTGATGCTCGACGATGACAAGATCGTGAAGGCGGTTGGCTACGGTGACGGATGACACGCCGTCGTAAGGTTGGAAGACGAGCTGGCGACGGAAGGGGTTGATGACCACGGCACCGTAGTTGAGTAACGGGGCTCCTATGTGGGAACCGCCATTGACGGTGGTGCAGTGGATGTCGTGGAAGGCGAAGTCGCCCCATTTCAGGCATTGGAGTCCCAACAGTGTAATCTGTCCGGAACGCTCGGAACCGAAGTGCCCCATGGCCTGACTGCCGTAGGTGCTGCCTTCGATCTGGTCGGCCACTTCAGGATGACGGCTGCGCATCTCGGCGAACTTCCGGGTGTTGACGGCGTAGGGCAGACGACTGCCGGTGTCGAAGAGCACCTCGTCGGTGACCTTGGCGAAGGGACTGATCTTAATGTAAGGCACGTGTTTCTGCAATCGGTATTTAAGGACCTCGCCTGGTGTGTGGGCATAGTGGTCGCGACGGTCGGTGAGCGTGAGCTGCTGCTCGCGGGTGTCGATACGGGCAGCAATGCCTTTGTTGAACAGCGCAAAGCCGATGATGCCGTCCTCTCCCTGTCGCACGATGCTACGACGCAGGCGCTGTACCTTGTAGCCGCTGACCGTTAGATGGCCGAGCCGGAAGGGTGGCAGTTGGACGGTCTGCATCAGCCGCCTATAACCCGTGGCGTCCTCCGACTCGATGTTACCCAAGACCCTGACGCCTGGTAGCTGCACATCGTCGTAAAGGATCCCCTGACTGGCACCGGTGTCGAGCTTAAAGCGAAGGAGACGGCCATTGAAGTCGAGGGTGATATATAGCTGTCCGCGCTCCACGTCGAGGGGCACGCTGATAAGAAAATCACTATGCGACACGGTGAAGTCCGTGTCGTAGCGCTTGGTCTGTGCATCGGCAAGGATGATCCATGCGGCGAATGCTGCCATCAGCAGGAACGTACGTCTCAAGGGCATGCTATAATTGTTGTTGCTATTGGATATTGCTTAATATTTATCACTTTCTGCTTGTTGGGCGCAAAGATACGTTTTTTTTTGCAAATTGTTTTGTTATCCCGTCGAAAAACATTAATTTTGCACGCAAATTTAATAAATATATTGTAAATCGTCAATAATATGGCTTATACACGACTGACTGCCGCGGAGGCTGCGGCACTGATTAAGAACGGCGACCAGATCGCCATGAGTGGTTTCACACCCGCAGGTGTGGCCAAGGCAACAACGAAGGAACTGGCGAAGCTTGCCGTGGCTGAGCATGAGGCAGGCCGTGAGTTCAAGGTGGCTATCTTTACGGGAGCTTCCACTGGACAGAGCACCGATGGTGACCTGGCAAACGCGCAGGCTATCAAGTACCGTGCCCCCTATACGACGAACCCCGACTTCCGCAAGCATGTGAATGCTGGCGAGATCCCTTACAACGACCTGCACCTGAGTCACATGGCACAGGAACTGCGCTACGGCTTCTACGGCGACCTGGACTGGGCCATCCTCGAGGTGTGCGACATCGAAGAGGTGGGCAATGACTATCATGTCTATCTGACTGCTGCAGGTGGTATCTCTCCCACAGGTGCCCGTCTGGCCAAGAAGGTCATCCTGGAGTTGAACTCATTCCATAATCCCAACGCCAAGTTCATCCACGATGTGTATGAGCCCTTGGATCCTCCTTATCGTAAGGCTATCCCCATCGAGCATGTGGGCGACCGTATCGGCAAGCCCTATGTGAGCATCCCCAAAGAGAAGGTCGTAGGTGTCGTGGAGTGCAATATCCCTGATGAGGCCCGTGCCTTCAAGGACAGTGACCCCGTGACGGATAAGATCGGCTTCCTGACAGCAGAGTTCCTCGTAGACGAGATGCACAAGGGCCGTATCCCTAAGGAGTTCCTGCCGTTGCAGAGTGGTGTGGGCTCGACAGCCAATGCCATCCTCGGCGCCCTGGGTGAGGACAAGCATGTGCCCGACTTCAACATCTATACTGAGGTGATCCAGAACTCTGTGATCGATATGATGCTGAGTGGTCGTGTGAAGGATGCCTCTGCCTGCTCGCTGACAGTGTCTAACGAATGTCTGATGCAGGTCTACGACAATATGGACTATATGAAGAACCACCTGACGTTGCGTCAGAGCGAGATATCTAACTCGCCTGAGATCATCCGTCGCTTAGGAGTCATCGCCATCAACACGGCGATAGAGGCAGACCTCTATGGCAATGTGAACTCTACCCATATCAGCGGCACGAAGATGATGAACGGTATCGGAGGCTCGGGTGACTTCATCCGCAACGCATACCTCTCCATATTTACTTGTCCTTCAGTGGCCAAGGGTGGTGTGATCTCTTCGATCGTGCCTTTCGTGAGCCATCAGGACTCTTCGGAGCACGATGTGAACATCATCGTCACGGAGCAGGGTATCGCCGACCTGCGCGGCAAGAGTCCGATGCAGCGCGCACAGACCATCATCGAGAACTGTGCCCACCCCGACTACAAGCAGTTGCTTTGGGACTACCTGAAGCTGGGCACAGGCGGACATACCCGCCACTGTCTCACCGCCGCCTTCGCCATGCACGACACGCTGGCTCGCAAGGGCGATATGAGACTGACGGACTTTTCAGAATACGTGAAATAAGTAATTTCGAAATCATTCCTTCTTTTAGATCTGGTCGAGTGCCTGCGAGAGGTCGTCGATGATGTCATCAATGTGCTCTGTACCGATACTCAGGCGGATTGTTGACGGGGTGATGTGCTGTTCGGCGAGTTCCTCAGGCGAGAGCTGCGAGTGGGTGGTGGTGTAGGGATGGATCACCAGACTCTTCACGTCGGCCACGTTGGCCAACAGTGAGAATATCTGCAGGGCGTCGATGAACTTCCAGGCTTCTTCCTGTCCACCTTTGATCTCGAAGGTGAAGATACTGCCGCCACCGTTGGGGAAATACTTCTTGTAGAGCTCGTGGTCGGGATGGCTGGCAAGGGCGGGATGGTTCACCTTGGCCACCTTCGGATGGTTTGCCAGGAACTCTACCACCTTCAAGGCATTCTCCACATGACGTTCTACGCGCAGGCTCAGTGTCTCGACTCCCTGCAACAGGATGAAGGCATTGAACGGAGATATGGTGGCACCGGTATCGCGCAGGATGACGGCACGGATGCGGGTGACGAAGGCTGCGGCACCCACAGCGTCGGCAAAGACGATGCCGTGATAGCTGGGGTCGGGCTTGGCCAGTGTGGGGAACTTGTCGGCGTTGGCCTTCCAGTCGAACTTGCCGCCATCAACGATGACACCGCCAAGGCTGGTACCATGACCGCCGAGGAACTTAGTGGCAGAGTGTACCACGATGTCGGCTCCGTGCTCCAGCGGACGAATCAGATAAGGTGTGCCGAAGGTGTTGTCGATAATCAGGGGAATGTTGTGCTTATGTGCTACCTCGGCCACTGCTTCGATGTTTAGGACGTCGCTGTTGGGGTTGCCGAAGGTCTCTGCGAAGACCACCTTGGTGTTTGGCTTGATGGCAGCCTCGAGGGCGGCGATGTCGTTCACGTTGACGATGGTGTTGGTAATACCCTGAGTAGCCAGCGTGTGGGTAATCAGGTTGTAGCTTCCGCCGTAGAGGTTGTCGGCAGCCACGATATGGTCACCGGCCTGTGCAATGTTCTGCAAGGCATAGGTGATAGCGGCGGCACCAGAGGCAACGGCCAGTCCGGCCACACCGCCTTCGAGGGCAGCCACGCGGTCTTCAAACACGCCTTGGGTAGAGTTGGTCAGACGACCATAGATATTACCTGCATCGCGGAGACCGAAACGGTCGGCGGCATGCTGGGAGTTGTGGAACACATAGCTGGTAGTCTGATAGATAGGTACCGCGCGTGAATCGGTTGCAGGGTCGGCCTGTTCCTGGCCTACATGGAGTTGCAGTGTCTCAAAACGATAATTCTTCTTACTCATAATCTTTTTCCTTTCTTTTAATTATTTGTTTGATTTCTGGGTGCAAAGGTACGGCTTTTAGAGTTATCCACCAAATTTTCTTCGAAATGTGGAAGATAACTCTAAAATCCATAATTCTAAAAACGAATTATTCTGCTCAGCCTGCCAGAAAGATGCGTGTATAGAAAAATATTCTCCAGTTACCTCTTTTCTCCAATAATCGTGGCATACGTTGGCCTTTTTGCAATAAAAATGCAGACAAGCTTCACAGCCCATCTGCATTCCGTTGTTTTATTATAAATGATTTATTCAAAAAAGCTGTTAATGCTCTATTTCAGTCGCTTGTAGCCATAGACCGCTGTATCGCCAAGCTCCTCCTCGATACGAATCAGCTGGTTGTACTTGGCCATGCGGTCGGTACGAGAAAGCGAACCAGTCTTGATCTGGCCAGAGTTTGTGGCAACTGCGATGTCGGCAATCGTGGTGTCCTCTGTTTCACCAGAGCGGTGAGAAGTCACTGTGGTATAGCCGTGGCGGTGAGCCATTTCAATAGCCTCCAGGGTCTCTGTCAACGAACCAATCTGGTTCACTTTAATCAGTATCGAGTTGGCAGCTCCCATCTTGATGCCCTTCTCCAGGAACTTGGTGTTGGTTACAAACAGATCGTCGCCTACCAGCTGGCAGCGGTCGCCAATCTTCTCGGTCAGTTTCACCCAGTTGTCCCAGTCGTTCTCGTCCAGTCCGTCCTCAATAGAGTCGATAGGATACTTGGTGATGAGCTGCTCAAGATAGGCAATCTGTTCCTCGGCCGAGAGTTTCTTGCCGTTAGGATCCTTCTTGGCGCCGTTCTTCAGTTGGCGATAGTCGTAGAACCACTCGCCGTTCTCGCACGTCGCGAACTCCGAGGCTGCGCAGTCCATGGCGATCTTCACATCCTTGCCTGGCTCGTAGCCAGCCTTCTTGATAGCCTCAACGATAGTGTCGAGTGCATCCTCGATGCCGTCGAAGTCAGGTGCATAGCCACCTTCATCGCCAACGGCAGTAGACAGTCCGCGTGCCTTCAGCAGCTTTGCCAGATTGTGGAACACCTCTGCCCCCATGCGGATAGCCTCGCGTTCGTTGGTGGCACCTACAGGACGGATCATAAACTCTTGGAAAGCGATAGGGGCTGCAGAGTGTGCACCACCGTTCACGATGTTCATCATTGGTACCGGCAGCGTATAGGCGTTGCAGCCACCTATATATCTATATAGAGGTATGTTCAGCGCCTTGGCTGCGGCCTGAGCACAGGCTAACGACACACCCAGAATAGCGTTGGCACCCAGCTTCGACTTAGTAGGAGTGCCGTCGAGGGCTAACATCTTATAGTCGATGGAGCGCTGCTCAAGCACACAGTCGCCCTTCAGTGCTGGCGCTATCACCTTGTTGACGTTTTCAACGGCCTTCAGCACACCCTTGCCCAGATAGCGCTCTTTGTCGCCATCGCGCAGTTCCAGAGCCTCGTTCTCGCCAGTCGATGCACCAGATGGTACAGCGGCACGGCCCATCACACCATTCTCGAGTGTTACCTCTACCTCTACTGTTGGATTTCCTCTCGAATCGAGGATTTCTCTTGCATGAATCTTTTCAATTTTCATATCTCTTCTCTTGTTTAATATCGCGGTGCAAAGGTACGGCAAATAAACAAGGTGCGCAATACCTAAAACGCGGTGTTTTAAGCGTTGCGTACCTGAGAACCCTACAAGATGGTTGTTAATCAGAAGTAGGTATATCCCTCTATGTTTATTGCCAGTATCTCAATCTTTCGCGAGTAACACCGTGCCTGTCCCCCTGTTACTCCCGAGTAACACCGTGCTGTCCCCCTGTTACTTAGTTTGCAAAGGGGCGCAAAGGTGCCTGACCCCATTGCGCCTTCGGACATATCGTCATCGGCAAGAAGGCTCCCGAGGAGTGCCCCGTCTGCAACCATCCGCAGTCCTACTTCCAGGTGAAAGCAGAGAACTACTGATTATTTCTATTCCAGAATAATCACCTCTTACCCAGGCGCAGACCGAAGAACGTTCGGATGCGCCATTTATTGTTTTGTACGGTGAGGTTATCCTTATCGCCGATGTTGGTGAAGTTGAACACCATCGATAAGCCGAGGAACTTGTTGCCCCATTGGCGGACGACGGCTCCGCGACCTGTGATGATGACCTCAGGGAAGTGATAGTGAAGAGGTATGCGGTCGTCGCCGAAAACCATTGACGTGTTGCTGTAGACGATGAATGTGGGCAGGGCGGAGATATGCAGCAGCCACCCTTGACCTGGCACGTAGTTGTAGCCATAGCCAGCGCCGAGTCCGATGTTCGTCATCTTCAACTGCATCTCCTGTTCCCAGTCGAGGGTGGCACGTTGCCCCATCCCCGATGCTGCCAGGAGGAAACTGCCTGCGGAGCGGCGCTGGATGTAACTCTGCGAGAAGGCGGCTGGATAGGAGAATCGGCGGCTGTTGAAGACGTAGAAAGCGTTCAAGTTGAGCGTCTTCACTTTCAGCATACCGTCAGGCAGTCCGATGCGTTCCATGCCCTCATGGTCGTGCCAGCCAGTGAAGTTCTGGGCATCCTGATAGATGACGTCAAAGCCGAAACGACGCCCATAACTGTTGAAGTTCAGTTCATAGTCGCTGTACCTGCCCATCAGTTTGGCAGGATTGAGTGATACACTGAGCGAGAATCCCAGATAACTCACACCCATACTGAGCGTCGCTTTCCTGTTGGCTTTCATCTCCGACTTGAAATGCTGGCCGTTATCGAAGCCCTCGGCCTCAATCTTCGCCCCTGACACGTTCATCCTCGCCGTGATGGTCCACTTTGTCTGTGGTCGCGAGATATATGTGGTGTCGATGTTACCCAGGCGGTAATATCTGGCTGCCAGAATGCTGTCAGCACGATGGAAGAGGCTCTGCGCTGACGATGGCAGAACAAGACTGCTCATTACCGCAAGCAGTAACATGAATATCAACCGTTTCATTTATCTTTTTTTATAATAATGCGTATCATGGCGAATTTGTCGAGCAGTCCCCATGTACTTTCAGTCATTGCAGATGCAGGCATACGACCTCTATCAACACCGTATGCAGCAGCCCCTTTGATACGATCCTCGTCCAAATCTTCCAAATGACGGTTGTCAGGTGTCTGACTTTCCCAAGCGAAACGGCTGGGATTGCTGCGTCTCAGTCGAAACGGAATCCATGTATATGCCATATCCCTATTCTTCATTTCAATAATCCTAATATTGCCTCTGCTGAAACCTGCATCTTCGTGACTGCGCACATGCCAACACCCATATCTTTCACGCTGGCACCAAGCAGATAGACATCATCGTCAACAATCAAGAACCTATCATGGTTCTTTTGGGGCAGTTGCACGAACTTGATTTCGCGATACTGTTCATTATGCTTCTTCAAGTCAGTTTGGAAAGACTCATAGTAACGACTGTGAATCGTAGCCTCAACGTTATCAGCCCGCTTATCCAAGAGTGAGAGCACGCGGTCATCCACGAAGTTATCAATCAGCACAATCCGCTTTTTGGAACTCCTTACCAAGTCTGACACGTAAGTCCATGCGTCCCAAACGCAGCCCGTGGCAAAAACCTGTTCAGGCTGTTGCTCTGGAATGCGTTTCTCGATAGTGGTAATAATCTGGTTTACTTTCTCGTCAGTTTCCGTCTGATGCTGCTCTATGCTAAGGATGCGTTGCATCATCAACACATTATTGTTCACGATGTCAGGTATTGCTGTGAAAGCTCGCATGATGCGGATATTCACATCTGCTGCCGTTTCAGATCTCAATACGCTACTGAGCATTCCTATACCATTACGTGTAAACACATGCGGAAGTTTTTGAGTTCCTCCACGTCTCTCTATTGGTTTTGATGTCACAAATTGTGATATCAAAATTCCTTCTTGTTGGTTCTCTGAGAGATTTGATATCACATTTTGTGACTTCAAATCTTCTAAAGTCACAATTTGTGATCTTAAAGCATTCCATTCTTCTTTTGTGACTTGGAACATGAAATCATCAGGGAAGCGTCTTATATTACGTTTTACAGCCTGATTTAAAGCACGCGTCTCGACGCCATACAGCATCGCTAAGTCAGAGTCCAACATCACTTTCTGTCCTCGGATATTATGGATAAGATTCTCGATGCTTATGTTTTTGCGGTCGCAACTTGCGACTGTTTCTTTAAGTTCGCTCTCTTTCTTCTTGTTATTCTTTACCATTGAAGCAATTATTTTGTCAGTTTCTGATACAACTTAAACAACTCCGCCACACATTGGCTTTCTGTCATTGTTTTGATGGGGAAACCGTATGCTTGCATGACAGCACGGTCGTTCTCCTGATGGGCTTTGCGTAGTTCTACTGGCATTGTTAGCTCGTCGTAGAGATCTGCTAGTGATGAATCGGGATAAAGAGTACGTGCATCAAGAATGGCTTGTGCTGTCTGCTCAATCTTTGCCTTTTGTTCTTCGGTTGGATTTGGCCAGGGGAAGTTGTTATAGACTACATCCTTTGAATAGCGATAGTCACTCTTTAATCTTCCGCATACAGCTCTCATCCAAGCCATGTGGACATTACTTTCGAGTATGCCGAAATGGTATAATGTGGCATCGGGGATAATAAGAACAAGATTACTAGCTAATACATTTGGAGACATAAATCCCATTGGAACATAACGGCGTCTTTCTGATGATACTGACGGAACAATTATGAAGTTAGTATCAGGCATATTCTCTACATGGAAACGCGTTGGTCTATCTGCTAATTTACGAGTACCAGTACTACTGCTTGCCAATCTCATTTCACGTACAGCTTCTATACGCTTTAAACAATGTGGCATTTGTCTTAACTCTGAAGGAGAACAACCACCAAGCCACAGACAATAGCGTGGCTTTTGATGAATAAATTCTTCAGAACCATACCAAGGTTTAAAATATTGGAAAGCTTTAGGCTCTATTTTTATAAAATCATCCATCTCTTCTTTTGTAAAAAGATAATTGCCACCATCAATAGGCTTGTTACCTATACCTATTGATGGAACATCACAAATGGATTGTTGTCTGCTGCCTACGAATACATCGGGCGCATCCATCAGGTAAGCATTGATGTGGCTAACCTTACTCACTTTGTCATTATCGAAGAGTAAGTGCTCTTTTTCAGGCTCATTTTTGTGACTAAAGCCAACAATCACGCAATGTACATGTGCCTTCAATGAGGCTTCGCTATCCCAACGGAAAGTTCTATGAGCGAAATCTATGCGAAGTCCTTTTTCCACGAGTGGCTGCCATAGATTTGCAACTTGTTCACCTTGACAAATGCTATTGGTTGATACAAAAGCAATACGAGGATGTCCAATTCTTGTTGATTGAAAAGCTTTCATGTACCAACAGCATACATAATCGAGATTACCTACATTCTTCCACTTCTCACCAAATATACTGATGACGTCTTCTTTCTGACTTGCATCCATCTGACGTGCACCAACAAACGGAGGATTGCCGATAATGTAATCATACATCATAACAAGCCCTTCCTCTTTAGGCTCTTCCTCGTATGTTATTTCATATACATTCGTACGTATTTCCTTGCGTTCTTTTTCGATAGGTTTATATTCTGGTACTGTTCTACTTGATGGTAAGGATTTTATTGGCAAGGGGGAAGGCAATCCATCATTATACGGAATGAAATTCCAATCCATTCTCAAGGCATTGCCCTCACGGATATTATGATAGGGCTTCAGAGGAAGGAAGTCGATGTCTTGATGGATGATGCGTTCCGTCTCTGAAAGCATCTGAGCCTCAGAAATCCAAAGAGCGGTGGTGGCGACGGTAACGGCAAAGTCGTTAATCTCAATGCCATAAAACTGTTGGATGCTGACCTTAATGGGATTGACAAAGGCTCCCATCATCGTCTGACCGTGATAGCGCTCACGGATGGCCTCATTCTCCAAACGACGGAGTGAAAGATAAGTCTCTGTGAGGAAATTGCCAGAGCCACAAGCAGGATCGAGGAAAGTCAAGGATGCCAAACGATCTTGGTAAGCATCGAGTTTCTTGATACGTTGCTTTTCTACCTTTTCTTCCAGAATCTCGTCCAGTTCACGACGCAGGTCATTTAAGAACAATGGGTCAATGACCTTGTGGATGTTTTCGATGCTTGTGTAGTGCATACCGCCACTACGACGAGTCTCAGGATTCAATGTCGATTCAAAGACTGCGCCAAAGATGGTCGGTGATATCTCACTCCAGTCAAAGTCTAGACTGGCATTCTGCAACAAGGTCTGTTTTAGTTCCTCTGTAAACTGGGGTATCTCAATTTCTTCTGCAAACAATCCGCCATTGGTATAGGGGAAAGCCTTCAGTTCTTCTTGCAGATACTTGCTACGCTTTTCTGCTGGTGTGTTCAATACCTCAAACAAGTCACGCAATGCACGACGCAAGTCCTTGGCCTCGTATGTCACGAGGAAATCGTGGAACTGGTCATGCCCGAACACACCAGCATCCTCGGCATACAGACAGAAGACGATGCGGACACAAAGGATGTTCAGCCATCGCAGGGCTTCGGGTGAGTTGTCGTCGTATTGCTTCAGCAGAGCCTCATAGATCCTGCCCACGATTTCACCAGCCTGCATAGAGACTTGCATCTCCTTGCTCAGATGCTCGTTCTTGGCATCAACAAGGAACATAAGGCGGTAATACTCCTTGCTCAGGTTTTCGAGCAATATCTGCTCAGGTTCTCCGTTAGGCTGCTCCATATCATAGACCAGGAACTCAGAGAAGTTGCAGGTGACAATCCAACGGGGATGCTCAGATACTGGCAGCGATACCACATAACGGCGGGCTTGTTGGAAGGGATTAAGCAGAGAGCCGTCACTTTGACGGATGCCTGCACGAAGGTCCTTCCCAAAGGATTTCTGCTCAATCAGTACTCGGGTAGAGCGAATTCGGCCATCTATGAAGTTGGAGGCATCTACCATGCGATGGTCTTCAAAAGTGATGAAGCCATCCGATGGTGTCTCAATGCCAAAGACATTCGAGAGCAAATCAATCCAGAAGGGTTGCGACTCGCCCCTCTCATATCCTCTGCCTTTCCACCGCTCTGCAAACTCAGCTGCAGCCATTGACATTTGCTTCTCCGTCTTCATATTATTATTCGTATCTAATTATTCATATAATGTGCAAAGATACACATTTATTTATAAATGCCAAACTTTTCGTGGAATTTTTACATTTTAGTGGCATCAAATGATGCGACAGCAGTGAGACAATTTTATGCCAAAATCTTGAAAGAGCCTACATGCCTACATAAAATGGAGCTTTATCATTGATATACAGTAGGTTGCGATTATTTGAGCCTACATAAAGCCTACATAAAGCCTACACTGAGCCTACATGATTTTGTTCGGAATGGGCCTGAAAAGCGACGGTTTAAGCCCTGTAAAGTCGCAGAGAGCAGGCTTGGAGGATATGGAAAGGTGTATCCTTTGTGGAAAATTCTCTAGAGAATTTTAGGGAAAGGATAGGGGAAAGTGTGGGTTTGCCCTAACTAAAGTCCAAAATTCTCTAGGGAATTTATTAAGGCTCCTTAGGGTGGCTGGCTGTGACAATGGGGCTTCGCTGGACTTTGCTTACTGGTAAGTCCCGTCTACCCGCAACTCGTCTGAGACTAATCCTCCACGCTATTGTTGCGGTTTTGCCTTCTTTCGCCCAGTTTTATGTAGGCTTTATGTAGGCTTTATGTAGGCTTTATGTAGGCTTGATTTTTCTAAACATGCTTTGTACAAAGGCGTTTTGGTTGATTTTATGTAGGCATGTAGGCTGTTTTTGATTTTCAGCACAAGAATTGCGTCTTTAGTGAACCCGTGTTAGGAGAAATCTCCCAAAAAACTTGCTGAATTCAGAAAATATCCCTAATTTTGCAGCGCGGGAAGAATATCTTCCCAGGAGAGTTCTCTACAGATCGTTGAACCAGAAAATAAATCTCAGACAAATGACAGAAAGACTTGACGAGACTGATTTGCAGATACTGAAGACGCTGCAGAAGAATGCGAAGCTGACCACCAAGGAGCTGGCTGATGCCGTGCATCTGACACCGACGCCCGTGTTCGAGCGCCAGAAGCGGCTGGAGCGGCAGGGGTACATCAAGAAGTATATCGCCGTGCTCGACCCAGAGAAGCTGAACCTCGGCCTGCAGGTGTTCTGCAAGGTGAAGCTGAAGCAGATCAACCACGAGATTGCCGACGCCTTCGTGCGCCGCATCCAGCGCATCCCGGAGGTGACGGAGTGCTATAACACCTCGGGCAACTACGACTATCTGCTGAAGGTGCGGGCCGCCGACATGAAGCAGTATCAGGAGTTCGTGCTCAACAAGCTGGGCGAGATAGAGATGCTGGCCTCTATCGAGAGTACTTTCGTGATGAGCGAGGTCAAACAGACTTATGGTATCAATTTATAAAGGGTAAAAAGGTAAAAAGTAAAGAGATAAAATTACAAATATATTTGTATTCTCTTCGCTAACTCGAAATTTTGCACTACCTTTGCAGTCGAAATCAGAAAAAGTATGGAATCGAAATTAGTCATCTACAATACGCTGACGCGTCAGAAGGAGCGCTTCGAGCCGCTCCATGCGCCCAATGTGGGCATGTATGTGTGTGGTCCTACCGTCTATGGCGACCCTCATCTGGGGCATGCCCGTCCTGCCATCACCTTCGACCTCGTGTTCCGCTACCTGAAGCACCTGGGCTATAAGGTAAGGTACGTGCGCAACATCACCGATGTGGGCCATCTGGAGCACGATGCCGACGAAGGGGAGGACAAGATCGCCAAGAAGGCCCGGCTGGAGCAGCTGGAGCCGATGGAGATCGCCCAGTACTACACCAACCGCTACCATCAGGCGATGGATGCTTTGGGCTGTCTGCGCCCCTCGATCGAGCCGCATGCCACAGGCCATATCATCGAGCAGCAGCAACTCGTGAAGCAGATTCTTGACAATGGCTTCGCCTATGAGTCGAACGGCTCGATCTATTTTGATATTGAGGCTTACAACAAGCAATATAAGTATGGTATCCTGAGTGGCCGCAGTCTGGAGAATATCAAGGACGCCAGCCGCGACAACCTCGACGGGGTGGGCGAGAAGCGCAACCAGGCCGACTTCGCCCTGTGGAAGAAGGCACAGCCTGAGCATATCATGCGCTGGCCGTCGCCCTGGAGCGACGGGTTCCCCGGCTGGCACTGTGAGTGTACGGCGATGGGGCGCAAGTACCTGGGTGAGGAGTTCGACATCCACGGCGGCGGCATGGACCTCGTGTTCCCCCATCATGAGTGCGAGATAGCCCAGGCCATGGCCTCGATGGGGCATCAGGCTGTGAAGTACTGGATGCACAACAACATGATCACCATCAACGGACAGAAGATGGGCAAGTCGCTGGGCAACTTCATCACGCTCGAGCAGTTCTTTACGGGTCAGCACGAGAAACTGGCAAAAGCCTACTCGCCGATGACCATCCGCTTCTTCATCCTCTCTGCACACTATCGGGGTACGGTGGACTTCTCCAACGAGGCCCTCGAAGCCGCCGAGAAAGGTCTGGAGAAACTGATGAACGCCATCAGTGACCTGGAGCGTGTGCAGGCTTCTGACAAATGCGATGCCGAGACCGAGAAGGTGGTGAAGAGCCTGCGCCAGAAGTGCTATGACGCGATGAACGACGACTTTGCCACGCCGCAGGTGATCAGTCACCTCTTCGAGGCTTGCACCGTCGTGAATAAGCTCATCGACCACAAGGCCACCATCTGTGCCGACTGCCTGAAAGAACTGAAGGAGACCATGCATCTCTTCGCCTTCGATATCCTCGGCTTGTCAATGCTCAATGCTCAATGCTCAATGCTCAATGGTGCCAACGAGGCCCGTGAGGAAGCCTTCGGCAAGGTGGTCGATATGGTGTTGGAGCTGCGTGCGAAGGCTCGTGCCGAGAAAGATTGGGCGACCTGCGACAAGATCCGTGACGAACTGAAGGAAGCCGGCTTCGAGGTGAAGGACACCAAGGACGGTGTCACCTGGAAACTGAACAAATAACGAAACAGAAATCCCCGCTCTCTGCAAAGCGGGGATTTTTGTTAGTTGCTTAGGTCGTGATCTACCATCGCCGCTACGCAGGAGTCAGACCATACGTTCTCTGCCGTTTCTACCATATCTATAATAGTATAGATAGGCAGGATGATGCCTAAGACGGCGACGGGGGCACCGATGCCCGACATCAGCGAGAGCGTCAGGAAGTAGCAGCCCATCGGAACCCCTGCGTTGCCAACGGCAGAGACGACTGCTATCACGATCCATGTCAGGATGGTGGTCAGCGTGATGGGTGTCCCGCCGTTCTGCATCACGAAGAGCGAGGTGACGAGGATAAAGGCCGCACAGCCGTTCATGTTGATGGTCGTGCAGATGGGCAATACGAAGCGTGCAATATTCTGCTTGACGCCCAGACGGTTCTCGGCGGTGTCCATCGTGACGGGCAGCGTGGCCGCACTGCTCTTGGTGAAGAGTGCCATCATCACGGCAGGCATCATGCGACCCATCACATGGACGGGGTTCAGTCCTCTTGCCAATAAGAACAGCGGGAGCACCACGAAGAACTGGATGACATTGCCGCCCAGCACCACCAGCACATACTTCCCGATACTGTCGGCCACGACACCTGCCGAGACCTGCGCCGAGAGTTGGGCGGCGAAGGCTACGATGCCGAGGGGCAGCGCCCAGATGAGTCCGCGAATCAACAGGAAGAGCAGTTCCTGCAGGCCTAACAGACCCTTGACGACCACCGCCTTGTTCTCTGATTCCGGCAACTTCGAGAGTCCGAATCCGATGGCAAAGGCCAGCAGCAGGAGCGAGAGCACATTGCCTTCGAGGAAAGGCTTGACGATATTATTCGGTATGAGACCTATCAGATGACTGTAATAAGAAAGATGGGGCGCCTCGGAGATGGCCTCCTTGCCCTGTCCAATAGCCTCGGCAGGCAGATTGCCGGGAGCCACCAGCACATAGAGCACGGCGCCCACAACTGCTGCTGCAACAGTCGTCAGGAGGGTGTAGGTCAGTGTCCGTCCAAAGATCTTGCCAGAGCCCTTCGAGCCGAATGTGGCAAACGTTGTGATGACCGCCAGCACGATCGTCGGCACGGCCAGCAACTGGAACAGCCTCGTATAGACCACTGCCACAAACTCCATCGCCCGGTCGAGCCAGTGCAGCCCTAACAATCCCAATATAGCACCCGCCACGAGGGCGCCAATCCATACTATCGTCTGCTTCATAATCCTTGTTTTTGGCTGCAAAGGTACTAACAAATAGCGGAACAGGAAATACCAACATGAGGGTATTTTGCTAAAAATTGTGTACGATTGGCGATTAGTTCTAAAATTAGTCGTAACTTTGCAGCCTAAATAATGACAATATGGCATCCACACAACCTATCTTCCGCAGGGCGGAACTGCTGTTGGGCGATGAGGTGATGAGCAGCATCGGCCAGAAGCGCGTCATCATCTTCGGTGTAGGTGGCGTTGGCTCATGGTGTGCAGAGAGTCTGGTGCGTTCAGGTATCAGGAATCTGACGATTGTCGACTCAGACCGTGTCTGCATCACCAATATCAACCGCCAGTTGATGGCCACCTCGAAGACCGTCGGCCAGGTAAAAGTCGAGGCCCTGAAGGAGCGCCTGCTCAGCATCAACCCCCAGGCAGAGATTACTGCCCTACAACAGATATTCACTGCCAAAACAGCCGACAGTTTCGATATCGGCAGTTACGATTATATTATCGATGCCATCGATTCGCTGAAGGACAAGGCATTGCTGATCCTGATGGCGACACAGACACAGGCGAAGTTCTTCTCTTCGATGGGGGCAGCCCTGAAACTCGACCCCACAAGGATCAAGACAGCCGAGTTCTGGAAGGTCCAGGGCGACCCGCTGGCACGTGCCCTCCGCAAGCGTTTCAAGCGCGACGGGCAATATCCCAAGCGCAAGTTTCAGTGTGTATATTCCGATGAACTGTTAGAGAACAAAGGTCAC
>CAMNPN010000044.1 GCA_946548085.1 uncultured Prevotella sp.
GGCTTATCCCAACGAGGCCGAGGAGCTCTTCGCCGAGGCCCAGAAGATGGCCCAGCTCCGCTACAAGACCTACGTCCGCAAGACGCAGGAAGATTGGAGCCAGGAGTAATCATCACGAAAAGTTTAGGGCTATCCCCTATCCTATCTATATCAAAGGAGCATCCGAATGTAGGGTGCTCCTTTTTGTGATACCGAATGGGGACTGGTATTCAAAAACAGAAAGGACTATGTCCTGAGTGACATTCTGCTGACCATCGCCACTTGCTAGTATGATGAGTGCGTACTGAGTTTCAATGTCTATGAACTACAGGGGAAGCGATTCGTTAACATCATGAACAAGCCAACCGCCATGCCGCCAACATAAAGGTGCAGTATAAACTATAATCCCCCGAAGACGCCTGACTTCAGGGGATAAGCCTATGTATAAAATGGAAAATGAAGCCTTGTGGCCAAGGGCGAGAGTTTCAGAAGTTATGTTTACCTTTGCGCGGACAAGGCGCCGGTAACGACGTAAAGGGCAGACTCTAAAATGCAGAAGATATGATGGCGTAAAGATAAGCAAAAAAAGGAGACGAAGAATGAAGAATGAGGAATTTGCCACCGCCGCGATAAAAATGTTCTGTCTTCAATGTCCTATCTTCAATATTTTTAGTACCTTTGCAGCCGACAAACGAAAAAAGGGATTAAGAAATGAAGAAACTAAGCTTATTATTGATGGCAGCCAGCCTCTCGGCTACGGCGATGGCACAGGAGAAGTTTGAACTGGGAAAGCCGGGCGACGACAACTACAGATACCTCGATGAGTATCAGGCACTGAAGGAATACATCGACTACGAGAAGTACCCCAACTTCAAGATAGGGGGCGGCACGACGGTCAATGAATACCTCAGCAACCCCGTATACCGCAACATGATCAACAGCAACTTCACCGAGACCGTGGCGGGCAACGCGATGAAGATGTCGAGCTGTGTCGACGCCAACGGCAACATGAACTTCTCGACGGTGAAGAAGTATGTGCAGACGGCGACGGAGGCCGGTCTCAACGTCTACGGCCACACGCTGGCCTGGCACTCGCAGCAGGCCAACGGCTGGCTGCTGAAGCTCCTTGCCGACAGGCCCGACCCCTCGGCCGAAGTGGAGTTTGCAGAGATTGCCAGCAAGGACTTCCGCAGCGCGCAGAACATCGGCTGGCACTCCGACGAGGCCCAATACGGCTACTCCGTCGAGTACGACAAGGACGACGGCCTCATCGTACACTGCACGAAAAAGAATACCAACTCGTGGGACGTACAGTTCCTGGCCATGGAGAATATCGCCCTCGAAGAGGGTAAGACCTACAAGATGACCATGACCGTGAAGGGCACTACGGCAGGCAACCTGCACAGCAAACTGGGCGACTGGAACAACGGCCAGTATCCCAACATCCCCTTCACCACCGAGTGGCAGGACGTGGAAGTGAGCTATAAGGCCATCGTGGCCAACAGTTTCTTCATGCTGCAGTGTGGCGACTTCGTGGGCGACATCTATATCAAGAACATCAAGTTCGAGGGTGACAAGCGGAAGTCGATCCCCCTGACCGCCGAGGAGCGCCACGACACCCTCGTCTACGCCATGGACAAATGGATCAAGGGCATGATGGAAGCCTGCGACGGACGGGTGAAGGCCTGGGACCTCGTGAACGAGGCCATCGCCGGCGACGGTAACGACGGCGAGGGCAACTACGAGCTGCAGCACTCCGAGGGCTATAAGAGCGGCACTTGGGACGTGGGCGGCAGTGCCTTCTACTGGCAGGACTACATGGGCGACCTGGAATACGTGCGCCAGGCCTGCCGGCTGGCCCGCAAGTATGGTCCGGAGGACATCAAGCTCTTCATCAACGACTATAACCTCGAGAGCGACTGGGACAACAACAAGAAGCTCAAGTCACTCATCAACTGGATCAAGAAGTGGGAGGCCGACGGTGTCACGAAGATCGACGGCATCGGCACCCAGATGCACATCAGCTGCTTTGAGAATACGACGAACCAAAACAGCGTCAAGAAGCACATCACCCAGATGTTCCAGCTGATGGCTCAGTCGGGCAAGCTGGTGCGCGTCAGTGAGATGGACATGGGTTATGTTCGCGGCTCCAACCGCTGGGGCAGTTCTGTGAAGACCAGCGACATGACCGAGGCCGAGCACAAGAAGATGGCCGACATGTACGAGTGGATCGTGCAGGAGTACTTCCGCCTGATACCGCCCGAGCAGCAGTGGGGCATCTGCCAGTGGTGTACCACCGACTCGCCGTCGAACAGTGGCTGGCGCGGTGGCGAGCCCGTAGGTCTCTGGGACCTGGACTACTACCGTAAGCACACCTACGCCGGATGGGTGCGCGGACTGAACGGCGGTGAGCCTACCGCCATCGAAGGTGTGGAGGTCGACAAAGCCACCAATACCTCGAAGGGCATCTACCGCCTCGACGGCAAGCGCCTGTCTGCAACATCGCTTGACGCCCTTGAAGCCCTTCCCCACGGCATCTACATCGTCGACGGAAAGAAGGTCATCAAGTAAACTATAAACAAAACTACAGCAGTTCCTGCAGGCGCTTGAAGGCTGGCGCGAGCAGCGTGGTGTCGATCTCCTGCCCCGACGGGGAGCGGAAGACGCAACGGCGCTGCCTGGGCTGGAGCGATGCGACGAGGTGGATGTTCACCAGCGTACTGCGGTCGGCACGGACAAAGACTTCCGGACTGAGCATCTTCTCAAGGGCGCCAAGGCCGTGGAGCACGGTGCTCGAGCCGCTGAAGGTGAAGAGGCGCGAGTAGTTGCCGTCGGCCTTGAAGTAGGCGATATCCTTCACATCGGTCACGATGGTGCCGGTGGCGGTGCGGAGGGTGATGCGCTGTTCGAACGACTGCTCCGTCATCATCACGATATCCTTGGCCAGCCTGCTGGCCTTCATCTCCTCGATAGCCTTGCGGCGGATGGCATCTATCTGCTCCTCGCGCTGCAGCATCTCCCGCTGCAGGCGGATCATGCGCCGACGGTTGCGGCGCGCCTCATACCAACGGGCAACAGCCCAGACGGCAGTGGAGAGCATCGCGACAGCCAGGAGCCACACCCACCAGTGCTGCCACCAGCGCAGCGGCGGGCTGATGAAGGTATCCTCCTCGCCCATCGCCAACAGTTCTGCGGGACGGAACGAGGCCATCTGCTCGATGCCGGGCAGCCACACCGTACCGTCGGCACTCTCTGCCATCACGGTCTTCAGCGGCTCCATCAGCGTGAAGCCGTTCAGGTGGTTGAAGAACTGCAAGCCGCTCAGCCTGCAGCGTTCATCGATGCGACAGACGAAGAGGCCGTCGATGGCCGCCACGACGAGATAGCCTCGCGGCGAGACGTGTACGGAGCGAATCTCGTGGCCACAGAGTTGCGGCAGCAGGGTGTTCAGCGCCTCCACCCGTTGCTGAGGGTCGCCCTCCCCTGCCCTCACCACGAAGAGCGAGTCGGCCGAGGCGAAGAACACGTTGCCGTGACGGTCGGCATCCATCGTCGTGATGATGAGTTTCTGATCGCGATACGTCATCTTCTGCACCTCACGTACCTTATTAATATAATAGAGTCCCGAACTGCTGCCTATCCACAGCAGTCCGCGGTCGTCGGTGGCCGAGCACCAGGGATGCAGAACCCCGGTGGTCAGCGTATCGAGACGTGCCGATGCCAGGTCGTAGGCAAAGATGCTGGTGCGGTTGGCGGTGATGAGCTTGCCCCAGGCCTCGCCCACAAACTGATAGCGGTCGGGCTTCAGCCCCAGGAACCGCTGCGCGGGCTTGCCGCCCTCGGTGGTGATGCAGGCGATGTCGCCATTGGCCGGCATGAACGCCCGCCCGCCGATGGTGACGGCGCTGGGCGCATAGAACTGAGCCGGGTCGTGGCTGACGAGCGTCACTTGCCCCGAGGCGTCGCGATGGAGCAACTGACCATTGAGCGAGCCCATCAGGAGGTTACCGCAGCCATCCTCGGCGACTGCTCTAACTATATCACTCTCAGCGGTTAAGCTATGATTGGTGAAGCAGCGGTTGAAGAGGCAGTACACCCCCTGATAGGTAGCCACCCAGAGGCGGTCCCAGCGGTCAACGAGCACGTCGCGGATGAGGTTGACGCCCGTCATGATGGGGCTGACGGCCTGACCCTCGCAGAGCCACACCGTGTGCTCGTCGGCCACAACGAGGGCACCATTGCGGAGCCGTCTGACGGTGAGCCCGTAGCTGACCTCCTGCCAGTGGGCTGCCACCCGCCGGCTCAGGCTATCCTTACCCACGGTGTAGATGCCGTCGGAGGCAAAGGCCAGCAGTCCGGCCTCCGTGCGCAGCAGGGTATAGATATCGTCGCGAGCAGAGAGTTTCCGTGCTTGCCGGGCATTTTTCTTGAAGAGATAGAGGCCTGAGGGCAATGGAATGGCCACTTCGCCCGTCGAGGGGTCGAGGTAGAGTTTGCGGTCGGGCGTCATCTCGTCGAGCAGCGAGTCGGTGAGCAGCGGCTCCATGCCCTGAGGCGTCATCCGGCAGAGGCGGCGGTGCTGCTCCAGACTGTCTTCCAGGAGCACGTAGCCGTTGGGCAGACTGATGGCATTGAGGTTGTTCAGCAGCCAGTGGCCCTGGGGGTCGAGGGGCATAGGGACGGCCTCGTCATAGTCGAGGCGCCACTGACGGAAGAATCCCAAGGCCCTCACCTCGTCGTCTACCTCGGCGAAACCCACGATGTTCAGCCGCCGCCCTTTGAGGAAGGGGGTGAACGTGCGGCCGTCGAAGCGGACGAAACCCGACAGCGTACCTATATAGATATAGCCGCGCGAGTCTTGCCACAGCCGCTCAGACTGCATCTGCGGCAGTCCGTCCTGGATGGTGTAGCGGCGATAAGTCAGGCGGCTCTCCATCGACGGGGTGGGATTGGCGCTCGCCGTCAGCGTCAGGCTCAGGCAGAGTGCCAGGCCGACAATGCGTGTCAGTATGGTTGTTTTCATGTTGCGAAGATACAAAAAAAATCGGAATCAGCCAAGCTCACACAGAAAATAATCAGTCGGCTTGCCGAGTTCGTCACTCAGAAAGGCCAGTTCGTCAAAATCATCACTTCTTACGCCCTTATTTTCAAGTATTCTTAAGACAAATCGTAAGCAGAGACGACAATGGCGGGTTCATGGTTTCAATCTATTTCAGACGGGGCGTCAGGAGTCGTTCCGCTGGCCGACAGGTAGTCAGCAGGTCGGTTGACTAATAGTCGGCAGACTGGTTGACTAGTAGTCAACCGGTTGGTTGACATATAGTCGGCAACAATTTTAGACGGCAGTTTCTATTAGTTTCCCCTACCCTTTCCGTCAGTTTCCCCTATCCTTTCCATCGCTTTCCCCTATCCTTTGTCGGATTGACCATAGGGGATCGACGACTTATCGGCGGCGGTAGACGACGGTCTGGCCAATCTTCCGGCCCACGAGACAGGCATTGGGCTGCGAGCAGAAACGGTCCAGCCACTTCTGGGCCATGTACTTCGTCAGCCCGAAGTAGCCCTGCAGGTTGCCCCGGGTGATGACGTCGTGGGTCTTGAACCACTCGTCGAGCCTGGCTTTCATCTCCTCCTCGGTGTACTGGGCGGAGTGCCCCACGTTGCCGCGGCCCGTCGCATTCACGAAGTGATAGCCGTGGGCATTGAACTGCTTGAGGAATTCCTTGTCGGGCGTAAAGCCTACATTCTCGATGGTCACGTCGTTGCCCGTGATCTTCGTCGGGTCGGTGAAGTGTATCTTCAGTTCCTCTCCCTGCTCGTCATAGCGCTTGCGGAAGCCGAGTTTCAGGTAGAAGGTGCCGAGGCCCTCGATGTGCAGGCGGTGATTGTCCGTCAGCTGCTCGACGATGAGCCGCTGCAGGAGCGAGAGCGCAGAGTCCATGATCTCGGGGCGTATCAGGTTGTGCTCCAGTTGCTTCAGCAGGTATTCCTTGCCTACGGTGGCGCTCGTCTCGTGGCGCACCTGATAGGTGTCGTTGCCGTCGGCATCCTTCAGCGGGTTGCGGTGTACGCTGAACTTGATGTTGTATCCCATAGTCGTTCTGTTTCGTTACTTGAGCGCAAAATTACGAATTATTTTCCGAACGGCAAAGAAATTCGTCAAAAAGCGTCGCCCGCCCCCCGAGTTCGTCACCCGCTGGTGCCTGTTCGTCAAAAAGACCGCTTCGGAAGTCTGACAATTCAGCGGATTTCACTAACTTTGAATCGCCAAAAGAACGAAAAAATATGAAGAAAAGGATGATGTTCATGATGCTGGCGCTGCTCGCCGTGTCGCTGGCAAAGGCTGAGGAGATTACCAGGCAGCAGGCGCTGCAGAGGGCACAGCAGTTCATGCAAGAGCGGATGAAAGCCAGACCCGGGTCGCGAGGCGCCAAGGTGGAACTGAGTGATGTGAAGCAGGTAAGCGGTCTCTACGTCGTCAACGCGTCGGACAACGAGGGCTACGTCATCGTCAGCAACGACGACCAGACGGTGCCCATCCTGGGCTTCAGCGACAGCGGCCACGCAGACCCCGACAACATGCCCTCTAACATGCGGGCCTGGCTGCAGGGCTATGCCGATCAGATAGCCTGGCTGAAAGCGCAGCAAGGCAGCCCGGCCGGGCAGACGGCAGGGACAAGAGGCCCGGCAACCGCCGCAACCGCCCTGAGCCGCTCGCACAGCACCGCCGCCATCGCCCCGCTGCTGACGACGCGCTGGGATCAGAAGGAACCTTACAACGACCTGCTGCACAACTATAGTAGGGGGAAATGCGTGACGGGCTGCGTGGCCACGGCGATGGCCCAGGTGATGAATTATCACAAGTGGCCCAAGGCCTCGACGGCGGAGATACCATCGTATGGCACGAGTTCAACGACCCTTCCTGCTCTGCCCGTCACCACCTTCGACTGGGGCAACATGCTCAACGAGTATCTCTACCATTATAATCCGTCAACGGGTGAGATGGAGCCCTTGCCTGCCCCCACAGAGGCTCAGCGCACAGCCGTAGCCACGCTGATGAAGTATTGCGGATATGCGGTAAAGATGCAATACTCCTCCGAGGCGTCGGGAGCACAGTCTGCTGATGTAGCCCCCGCGCTGAAGAACTATTTCAATTACAACCCGGAGACCACCCAGTTTGTTAAGCGCGACAACTACAGCGCATCCCGCTGGGCTGACATCATCTATCATGAACTGGCCAATGGGCGCCCCGTCATTTATTCCGGTCAGACGCTAAGCGACGGTCACGAATTCGTATGCGATGGCTACCGATACGAAAGCGGCACCGACTTCTTCCACATCAACTGGGGATGGGGCGGCATAAGCGACGACTATTTCGTGTTGTCGGCGCTCAATCCTGCCGAGCAGGGTGTTGGCGGCAGCAACTCAACTGGCGGATGGCGTTTCAATCAGGGTGCCACCATCGGCATCCAGAAGCCTACGGAGCATGGCACCACCGCCGACCTTACGCCAACCGACATCTGGCTGGAGGTGAACAGCATCACCCCCAGCCGCAATCCCGGTGCCTGCTACGAGCCGATGACCTTTACCCTAAGCGTCACCAATACCGCTGCCGAGGATTTCGACGGCGACATCTATCTGTCCTTAGAATATACATATAGTCAAACATTATATCCAGGCTTCTGTTCCCTCAAGGCTGGCGAGACGGGCAATGTCGTGATCACCTGCACCCCTGACCGGATAGGAACGGTATCCGTATCGCCTATGTACAGTCCTGCGGATCTGATTTATGGTGCCAGAATCTCCCGTTTCACTATTGAAAAAGGAGCGTTTGATACAGATCGATTTGTACCGATATATGGTTACGACTGTGATGAAGGAAATGTCGCCAGCCAGTTCATCATTCCGGCATCCGACCTAAAGGATATGGCCCACGGAACCCTTAACAGCATGACCTTCTATGCTTACACCATGTCGCCTATCAGTTGGGGTGCTGCACAGTTCGATGTTTATCTCAAGGAGGTGGAGAAGACAGTTTTTGCCGCCCAAAGACTTGACCCGTGGGATGACATGCAGAAGGTCTACTCGGGTCGGCTGTTTGTAGACAGCGAAGGCAAGATGGTCATCACCTTCCCGGAGTCCTTCTCCTACCAGGGTGGCAACCTGCTCGTAGGCTTCAGGCAGACCAAAGCCGGCACTTCTAATGACGTCCTATGGATAGGCACCCTCTTCGAGGATGACTGGCAACAGGTATCCCTGGGCGGCAGTGGAGAAACGGCAAGATATTACCGCTACTTCCTGCCCAAGACCACCTTCAACAATACTTCTGCAACCGGAGGGCGCATCGCCGGCGATGCCAACGGTGACGGAAAGGTGGATGTCGCGGATATCGTGGAGATCGTCAATTATCTCAATAAACATCCATCGGCCAGGTTCAACGAGAAAAATGCTGATGCCAATGGTGTTGGCGGCGTCACCACAGATGACATCAATGCCGTCGTAGGGATTATCATGGGTAAATAACTCTTAATTAATAATGACATAAAATGAAACATCTACATTCTTCTATCATCACGGCCGTGCTGACGGCTATGGTGCTCATGCCTGTAGAGATGCAGGCACAGTCGGTGGAGATCAACGAGACGAACTTCCCCGACCCCGTGTTCCGCGAGTATCTGCTCTATTACCAGAATGACGGCAACGGCTACCTCAAGGAGTCGGTCAAGAACATGGATGAACTCGACCTGTCGTATATGGACATCAAGGACCTGACGGGCATCGAGTATTTCAGCGGCATCGACGAACTCGACTGCTCGCACTGCCTGCTGACGAAACTCGACCTCTCGAAGAACACCCGTATCAGCGACCTCTGGGTGAACAGCAACCAACTGACGTCGCTCAACCTGGCCGGCACGAACGTCAGAAGGCTCTGGATTCAGTATAACCAACTGCGCGGCGAGGCAATGGACGCACTGATCAACTCCATGCCCACCGCAGGGCAGGGCGATGGCCGAATCTACGTCATGGGCTTCTACGACGACCATGAAGAAGGCAACCTGTGTACGACGGCACAGTACAAGGCCCTGACACAGAAGGGATGGACGGTCTATATGGACGACCACGGCGATCACATCGAGTACGGAGAGTGGACGGCCCAGCACGGCGAGCCCACCGCTATCGACAGTATCAGCACTGAGGATGCCGGGGATGCCACGGTCTACGACCTGCAGGGCCGGCAACTGAAAGGCCAGCCATCGAAAGGCATCAGCATCATCCGCCAGAAGAGCGGAGAGGCAAGGAAGGTTATTAAATTAAAATAATACTTTTTTCTAATATCAATACTTAGACGGGAGCCGGCAGTGATGCCCGCTCCCGTCGTTCTTTACTGATACACTATCGGGCGCTGGACGAGAGCTATAGCCTGGACGAGAGCGACAGCCTGGCCGTGGGCAGACTGCTCTTCACGCTGACGGCTATCCTTCCCCGCTTCGAGCTGCTGCGCACCACCAGCAATGCCCGGCCTTTCCAAGTGGTGACTCGGGCAGACGTTGTTGGCTCGCGGTCCTTCAGGTCGGCAGAGGCAAAGGCGAGCAGATGGCCCTGCCCCTCGACGGAGCCTTCGCAAGCAATGGCAGCATCGGGACAGACACGTCCCTCGGCGTCGACCACCTCGACGGTAACGAACGCCAGGTCCTGGCCGTCGGCCGTCAGGACGCGGCGGTCTGGTGTCAGGCGGATGGCCGCCGGCTGTCCGGCAGTGGCGAGCACGGCACTCCCTTCGGCGGTGACAGCCTTAAGCACGCCGGGCTCATAGTCGACGGTGAAGACAGCCTTGTAGCCGGTCTCAGCCCCGACGGCCTCCTTGCCGACGAGCCTGTCGTTACAGTACAGGGCCACCTGACTCGCCTTGGTGTAGACCTCCACTTCGACGGGCTTTCCTTCCCATCCCTGCCAGTTCCAGCTCTCCCACGTAGGCCACACGCTCCACGAGGTCTCATGGATCTTGCCATGATAGCCGTCGGGCTCTCTTACGGCGATGTAGGGCTTCACGGCAGCCGAGTCTTTCCACAGCATCTCGCGATAGTGGCTGATAGGCTTACGCCAGCCAGTGATATCCACATCGCCACAGTAAGCCCCGTGCCAGTCGGGCTGGCCGCCCTCGACGTAGTGCTCGCCAGGCTTCTCGCCGTCATAGTAATAACGGCCGATGCCCGACTCTCCCAGATAGTCGAGTCCTGTCCACACGATGTCACCCACCACGTAAGGATGTTCCTTCACGATCGACCAGTTCCTGAAAGCGTCCCTGGGGAAGCTCTCCGTCTGCCACATCACGCGCTTCGGGTCGCGCTGATGGTCGGTGGCATGCTTGAATATCATATAGTTATAGCCCACCACGTCGAGCACCTCGGCGTGCGGGTCATAGATCTCCCAGTCGCTGTCCCAGGCACAAAGGGCCTCGGTGACGGGGCGCGTCTTATCCCATTCCAGGACGGCAGCCTTGAGCTTGCGGGCGGTGGTAATCACACGGATATCCTTTCGCTCGATGACCTCATTGCCGATGCTCCAGGAGATGATGCTGGGGTGGTTGCGGTCGCGCTGCACCATCTGGCGGATATCGTCGGCGTAGCAAGAGTCGATAAGCGTGGAATAGTCGTAGGGCGTCTTGGCCGAGCGCCAGCCGTCGAAGGCCTCGCCGATGACGAGCATGCCGATGGAGTCGCAGGCATCGAGGAAGGCGCGCGTAGTAGGATTATGACTCGTCCTAATGAGGTTGAAGCCAGCCTGCTTCATCTGCCTGACCTTACGGATTTCGGCTGCATCGAAAGCCATCGCTCCGAGCACGCCGTCGTCGTGATGCACACAGGCACCATTAATCAGGAGCGGCTGACCGTTGAGCAGAAAGCCACGCTCTGCATCGAAGGAGAAGGAGCGGATGCCGTAATTCACGGTCTGCTCGTCGACGGTACGTCCGCTTTCCTCGATGGTCACACGGGCCTGATAGAGGGAGGGGGAGTCGGGCGACCAGAGCTTCGGGGTATCCACAGTGAAGAAGGCATGACGGGTTGTGGTCTCTCCGGGAGAAAGCGTCACGGGACTCCGTTTGCCATTTACCGTCAACGTGATATCCCGCTGACGGTCTGATGCGTTCACGACCGTCACGTCGACATTTACCTTGGCCGAACGCTCCGACACCTCATCGGTGGAGACGAACACGCCGTTGTCTTCTATATAGACCTGCGACGATGTCTGCAGCCAAACGTGGCGATAGATGCCCGAGCCTGAGTACCAACGGCAGTTGGGCTGTTCGCTGTTGTCGACCTTCACCAGCACTTCGTTCTCTTGCTTATTATTATATAAATAAGGTGTAATGTCGAGGATGAAGGGTGTGTAGCCATAGGCGTGCTGTCCGGCCTTCCGTCCGTTGATGAAGACCTCGGCCTTCTGATAGACACCCTCAAAATGCAGCTTCACAACCTCGGCGTCCGGCGTCTTGAAGGTCTTGCGATATTCACCTTTTCCGCCAGGATACCAGCCGCCGCCCTCTCCGGTGGTGCCAGTAGAGGGGTCGGGCGCCGCGTAGATATCCCAGTCGTGAGGCAGGTTGACATCGACGGTCTTCCCCTCACGGGTGAACTTCCATCCGTTATCGAACAATTGCCGAGTCTGTGCCAGCATGGTTGCCGAGACACACAGCAGCATTGAAATCATTAAGAAACGCTTCATCTTCTTCATATCCTTTATAGTTTTAAGTTTGTCTTGCAAATGCGGCACACCCTTTATGGATGTGCCGTATCGTTAATATCCGTTCCCGTTTCCTGTACGGATTACTTCTTTGTCTCTTCCGACTTAGAGGGCTCATCAGCCTTCTTGGCGGCTGGCTTGTAGCGCTTGTTCAAGCCGTTGATCACATCCTGGGTGATGTCAAACTTCTTGTCGGCCAGCAGGATGTTGTCGCCCTGTTTTGTCAGAATCAGGCTGAACTGCTTCTCCTTATTGTAATCCTTCAGGAAGCTCTGCAGCGAGTCGCGCAGGGTCTCGTTGAACTTGGCCGTCTCGTTGGCCAACTCGTTCTCCAGACGGGCCTGCAGCTCCTGCAGGTCGCGCTGCTGGCGCTCAATGGCAGCCTGCTGAGAGGCGGCCTGTTCACGACTGGTGAAACCGTTGTTGTTCAGCTTCTGCTGGAAGTTGTTCACAGCTGCCTGCAGGGTATTGCCCTTCTGCGTCAACGTGTTGCGGGCATTGTTCGACTTCTTCTGAAGCGTCACACTGTAGTCCTTGGCAAAGTCGTACTGCGTCATCAGAGAGTCTACCTCTACATAAGCAACCTTCAGCCCCGTGGCGGTAGCATCGCCGGCGGCCGGCTGTTCGTCCATCTTCGGACTGGCATTGTTGCACGACACCATCATCGCTGCGATGGCAAGTGCGGAGAAAATGTACTTTTTCATCTTTTCTTCTATTATTATAATAATGTCTATTTGTCTATCTGTCTATTTGTCTATTTGTCTAATTGTCTAAATATCTAATTGTCTAAATGTCTATTTGTCTATTCGTCTAATTGTCTAAATGTCTACTACTCTCTTTCACCGCAAAATTGCTCCTCCGCCGCATCTCCTTGTCCTGATCCATCACGCAGTGGATGCCACGCTCCTTCATCGCCTCAGAGTCGTGAATATGTTGCGATTTAAAGGTCCCGTTCTTCATAAACAGCACCCTGACGAGGAAAAAAGCCATGCCGATAGCAATTATTAACGTCGATATGAGCAGTGTCTCAATCATTTTTTATATCTTTGCGGCTGCAAAGTTACGAATAAATAAACGAATTCTATCAAAAATATCATTAATAATGAATAAAAACGATTTAAAACCTGCTATTGTCTTCGCCGAATTTGCGAAGATTAATGAGATTCCCCGCCCCTCGAAGCACGAGGAGAAGATGATTGCCTATCTGAAGAACTGGGGCGAGAGCCACGGCCTCGACACGAAAGTCGACGAGACGGGCAACGTGATTATCCGTAAGCCTGCCACGCCAGGCATGGAGAACCGCAAGACAGTCATCCTGCAGAGCCACATGGACATGGTGTGCGACAAGCTCGTCGATGTAAAGTTCGACTTCGACAAGGATGCCATCAAGACCTATGTCGACGGCGAGTGGCTGACAGCCGAAGGAACCACCCTCGGCGCCGACGACGGTATCGGCTGTGCCATCGAGCTGGCCATCCTCGGCTCTGACGATATCGAGCACGGACCCATCGAGTGTGTCTTCACCCGCGACGAAGAGACCGGACTCACTGGCGCTGAAGGCATGAAGGCCGGATTCATGACTGGCGACTACCTCATCAACCTCGACTCTGAGGACGAGGGTGAGATCTTCGTCAGCTGTGCCGGCGGACGTAACACGACGGCGAAGTTCACGTTCCAGCGTCAGGCCCCCGCAGAAGGGAGCTTCTTCATCAAAGGGTCGCTGAAAGGACTCGTAGGCGGGCACTCGGGCGACGATATCAACAAGAAGCGCGCCAATGCCATCAAACTCCTCGCCAGGTTCCTCTTCCAGGAGATGAAACGCTACGAGGGCATCCAGCTGGCACAGTTCCACAGCGGCAAGCTCCACAACGCCATCCCCCGCGACGGATACTTCGTCATCGCCGTGCCCAACGACGTGAAGGAGAACATCCGCGCCGACTGGAATATCTTCGCCGCAGAGGTAGAGGATGAGTTCCATGTGACGGATACCCAGATGCTGTTCGCGATGGAGTCGACAGAGGCCGAAGCCGTCATCGACCCGGTGGTCGCCAAGAGATTCGTATGGGCCGTGCAGGCTGTAGACAACGGCATCTTCGCCATCTGTCAGGACGAAGCCCTCGGCGGCATGGTAGAGACCTCGAGCAACATCGCCAGCATCCACACCGCCGAGACCACCATCGACATACTCTCGTCGCAGCGATCCAACGTGATGTCGAACCTCGACAATATGTGTGCCACCATCCAGGCCGCCTTTGAACTCGCCGGCGCAGAGACAAAGTCGTCTGACGGCTACCCCGCCTGGAAGATGCGGGCCGACTCGAAGCTGCAGGAGATCGTCGTCAACTCCTACAAGAAGCTCTTCGGCAAAGAGCCTGTCGTGCGCGGCATACACGCCGGACTCGAGTGCGGACTCTTCTCTGAGCGCTACCCGCAACTCGACATGGTGAGCTTCGGCCCCACACTGCGGTTTGTACATACCCCCGATGAGCGACTCCACATCCCCACCGTTCAGATGGTATGGGACCATCTGCTCGACATCCTCAAGAATATTCCTGCATAACTATGAGACGCCACTTTATATATTATATAATAGGTGTAACCATGCTGTCGTTCGCTTCTTGCGGACGACAGCATGATGCCGAGCAGACTGTCAAGGCATTCGTCGAAGCCAACATGGAGAACGGAGGCGATGATATCACCAGCCGGGACTTCGCCGACCTGGGCACAACGAGACATATCAACGACTCAATCATCCAACTGATGCGCCACCGCGGTGCACCACTCTTCAAAAAGGCCATCACCTACCCTACGGCCCCCGATGGAGAGCTTTACTACCTGAGAATGAGCTACGTACACCAAGGTGACACCCTGCAAAACACCTTCTATCTTAATCAAGACCTCACAGAGATTGTGGCCTTTAAATAATTTTTTTCTAAAATAATTCGCAAAAAACTTGCAGGATTTAAAAAAAGGTTGTACCTTTGCACCCGCATTTGAGGAGATAACCCCACGGTTTCTAGACTCCGAGGTTCTTTGGAAGGATGGGTGAGTGGCTGAAACCAGCAGTTTGCTAAACTGCCGTACGGGTTCCCGTACCGGGGGTTCGAATCCCCCTCCTTCC
>CAMNPN010000045.1 GCA_946548085.1 uncultured Prevotella sp.
TGCCATCCGTTATATCTCTAACGGCACGATGCTGAACAACATCAAGGACATGCTGGCCGCTCTGCCTGCCGAGGCCGATGCAGCCCTGAAAGCTCGGGTAGAGAAGCTCATCCCCGTCTATGAGGATGCCCTGAACTATGCCAAGAGTCTCGACTCTCAGGATGCCTTCGACTTCCTGGCCCGTCGCCTGTACGACATGACAGCCGAGCTCGTGATGAGCCTGCTCATCATCCGCGACGCTGCCAAATGTCCCGAACTGTTCGCCAAGAGTGCACAGGTGTATGTCCGCATGACGGAGGAGGAGGTATGCGGCAAGAGCGCCTACATCAAGAACTTCACCGCAGAAGACCTCGAAAACTTCAAGGCAGCAGAGCCTGAAGCCGAAGAGGCATAAGTTCTCATCATGGCTGCGCACAACGAACTTGGTAAATGGGGTGAAGACCTCGCTGCTGAGTACCTGCGCAGCAAAGGCTACGTCATCATCGAGCGCGATTGGCGCTCAGGTCGCCGAGACCTGGACATCATCTCAGCAGATGGTGACGTAGTCGTTTTCGTTGAAGTGAAGACACGCCGCAACACCATCTTCGGCGAACCCGAGGATGCCATCGACTGGCACAAGCGGCAAAGTCTGCAACAAGCCATCAACCACTACGTCAAATTCAAGCATCTCCGACAGGAAATCCGATTCGACATCATATCCATAGTCGGCACGCCTGAGACTGGGGCCGATATCCGTCACGTAATAGACGTGGCCTTGCTATAGTCCTCAGTCTGGCTCCTCGTCGTAAAGGCGTACGACACGGAAGAGGCGTTCCACCAAGCGCGGAACCCCATAATTATCCAGATCATTTTCCTCCACCCATATATAGTCCGGCGGCAGTTGTGGCGGTTCGTCTGTCTGGAGCAACGCAAAGTCGGCAAGTATCACCTGATGCGTGAGCACATGTTTCACCTCACGCTTAAGAATGGTGAACCACCCTTTAAGGTCTGGCTTGAACTCCTCGTTTTCCAAATAAGGCTCCCACAGTCCTTGCCAGATATCCCCTGCCCCACGGCGATGGATGGCCACCTTTCCCCTACACCTTATATAAATATAGGAAAGGCGGCGCTCGCGCACCCTCAGCGTCTTCTGCTTCACTGGCAGTTCCTCTACGCTGTCCGTATGTGCTGCCTCACAAGTATCCCAGAGCGGACATTTGAAACACCGTGGCGACTGCGGCGTACACTGTATGGCGCCAAAGTCCATGATGGCCTGGTTATACGCCGCCACACTCCGCGAGTCCTCTGGCAGCAGGCTCTGCGCCATAGCAGCAAACACCTTCTTGCCCTCAGTCGTATTGATGGGAGTATCGATGCCGAAATGACGGGCGAGGACACGATAGACATTACCATCGACAACGGCAACAGGCAGTCCGAAGGCGATGCTTCCGATGGCAGCAGCGGTATAGTCGCCCACGCCCTTCAACTGTCTGATCTCCTCCAAGGTGTCGGGGAAGTGTCCAAGATCTACGATCTGCCTGGCCGCATAGTGTAGATTCCGTGCCCGGCTGTAATACCCCAGTCCCTGCCACTCGCGCAGCACCTCGTCCTCCGTCGCTGCAGCCAGATCTTCTACCTTTGGCCACCGCTGCATGAAACGCTCCCAATAGTTCCACCCTTGCTTCACCTGGGTCTGCTGCAGGATAATCTCCGAGAGCCAGATGGCATAGGGGTCACGCGTCTGCCGCCAGGGCAACTCACGCCCGTTCTCACGATACCACGCCAGCAGTGCCGCTGCAAACGTCCCCGCTACCGGTTCTTCCCGTTCCTGATAATCAGCCTTCTCCCCTCGCATCCTGCTTTCTCCCGTTGTATATTAATTCCAAGGAGGTATCACACGCTCAACCGCCTCAGCAGTTCCTGCAGCACCTGCCAGATATCATCGACCGTATTCAGTTCCAGACGTTCGCTGGTAGAGTGAGGCTCCACGATCCTGGGGCCGATGCTGGCGATCTGTATGCCAGGATACTTCTTTACAAAGAACCCTGCCTCCAGCACAAAGTGCATCGCTACCATCCGAGGTCTCCAGCCCAGCACATCCTGGAACGTGTCTGATGTAAGCTGCAGGAACACAGAGTGCTGGTCTTCCTGCCAGGCTGGTGCCCACATGACCACCTCTGAAGCGGCTCCTGCCGACTCCATCGAATGGGCTATCTGCCGACTCAGTTCGTCCATCGCGCTGTCGATGAAACTGCGTGTGTGGGTGGATACAAAGATGCAATCATCCTGTGTCTCGATGCGCCCCACATTGTTCGAGGTCTCTACCACGCCGTTCATAACCTCACTCATCCTGACCACCCCTTGAGGGATTTGCTCAAGACAGGCCAGCAGAGACTCGATGGCCTCGGCGCTGATAACGGTAGGCAGAGGGTCAACTTCCACGATATGACAGGTGATACCAGGGTCAGAGGGATACTCTTCGCGCAGCCATTTGTTCATCGAGGCCTGTTGGGCTTTCACGCTTTCGACTTTCTCGCCAGCGGTGACAGCCAGCACGATCTCAGCTTTTGAGGCTATCGAGGCATTGGCCTCGCCGATATCGATGGAAGCGACCATGCAGTCACTCCTCTCATATATCGCTGCCAGCAAGACCCTCGCTGCAACAACGGCCGAGCAACGGCCCTTGTTGATGTCGACACCCGAATGGCCACCAAGCCCTCCCTCAATACTGATGCGGAGCCAGCAGCGGTTATCGGCAGGGGCAGGCATGCGCCGGAGCGGGATGCGATGGAACTGCAGACAAGCCCCTGCTGCTCCCGTCGTGATGGTGTCATAGTCTTCGGAATCGAGGTTGATGACCTTGCGCCCTACCAGGAAATCCGGCCTCAGGTTTGCTGCACCCGACATGCCATCCTCCTCGTTGGTGGTGGTCATCACCTCCAAGGCTGGGTGCTGGATATCCTCGCTCTCGAGCACAGCAAGCGCCATAGAGAGTCCGATGCCATTGTCGGCGCCCAGGGATGTGCCTCTGGCCTTCATCCAGCCCTCTTCCGTATAAGCCTCGACAGGGTCGTGCAGCGGATCGTCCATACCTACACACACCATGTCCATGTGGTTCAGCAGCACGATGGGCTCTGCCTCTTCGCACCCTTTGGTTGCCGGTTTGCGGATTACCACGCAGTTCTGTGCATCGCGCTCATAGGCCAGATGCAACCGTTCTGCAAACTCGCACAGATAGTCGGCCACCCTTTCCTCGTGGTGTGAAGGCCTTGGTATCTGGTTTAGTTCCTTGAATATCTGGAATACACGTTCTGTCGTCTTTCTTTGTTTCATAACTCACGTAACTTATTTCATTGTTTACAGTTTACGGTTTACAGTTTACAGATGATTACTTTGCTGATAGCTATTATGCAGGTATATCAACTATAAACTCTAAACCGTGAACCAACTTCATTCAAAGTTTCCCCTGATCACCGAGATAGGAGTCCTTGAAGCCGAGGAAGTAGAGCACGCCGTCGAGGCCGATGGTGTTGATCGACTGCTTGGCATTGGCCACCACACGGGGCTTGGCGTGGAAGGCGATGCCGAGTCCGGCCTCCGAGATCATGGGCAGGTCGTTGGCACCGTCGCCCACGGCGATGGTCTGGGCGAGGTTCACCTTCTCCACCTGGGCGATGAGTTTCAGCAGTTCGGCCTTGCGGTGACCGTCGACGATCTCTCCCACGTAGCGGCCTGTCAGTTTGCCGTCTTCGCCGATCTCGAGTTCGTTGGCATAGACGTAGTCGATGCCGTAGCGGCGCTGGAGATATTCGCCGAAGTAGGTGAATCCTCCTGAGAGGATGGCAATCTTATAGCCGCAGCGCTTGAGGATGGTCATCAGCCGGTCAGCGCCCTCGGTGATGGGCAGGTGCTCGGCGATGTCCTGCATCACGCTCACGTCGAGCCCCTTGAGCAATGCCACACGACGGGTGAAACTCTCCTTGAAGTCTATCTCGCCGCGCATGGCGCTCTCAGTGATGGCTCTGACCTCGGCCCCTACCCCATTGCGCTCCGCCAGTTCGTCGATACACTCGGTCTGGATGAGCGTGGAGTCCATATCGAAGCAGATGAGTCGGCGCATGCGGCGGAACATATCATCGCGCTGGAAGGAGAAGTCGATCTCCATCTCCTGCGACAGCCTCATCAGTTTCGACTGCATCTCCTGCCGATTGACGGGTTCACCGCGGAGGGAGAACTGGATGCAGGCACGGGTGTGCTTGGATGGATTACGGATGCTCTTACGCCCCGTGAGGCGCAGGATGGAGTCGATGTTAAAGCCCTGGTCTGCGAGGATGCGCGTGGCACCCTCTATCTGCCGGGCCTCCAGCTGGCGACCCATCACCATGAGGATGTAGCGGTTCTTGCCCTGATGGCCCACCCAGTCTTCGTACTCATCGTCGCTGATGGGCGAGAAGCCTATCTGCACACCCAGTTCGGTGGCCTTGAAGAGCAGTTCCTTCATCACCTGTCCAGAGTGGGCCTCATCCATGCGGATGAGAATACCCAGCGAGAGTGTGGAGTGGATGTCGGCCTGGCCGATGTCGAGAATCTGCGCATCATACCTGGCAAGGATGCCCATAACAGAGGCCGTCAGTCCTGGACGGTCCTGACCTGTTATTCTGACGAGGATCTGCTCCTCGCGTTTGTTCTGTTCCATAAATATATAATATGTGTTATATCAAGTCCCGAAATACACCATCAGTCCTCCAAGAAGGATGTAAATGGCTGCATAGGGGATGGCAGAGAGCATGATCTCGCCATCCTTCCCCTGCATGTCGCAGGAGGCGGTGGCGATGGCGATGCTCTGTGGTGAGATCATCTTTCCTCCAGTGGCGCCTGTGGTATTGGCGGCCACCAGCCAGTTGGTCTCCGAGCCTTCCATGCCGAAGAAGGTACTCTGTCCTGTCATACCCAGTTGCCCGGCAACGTTGGCCTGCAGCTTGGCGAAGAGGATGTTCGACGAGGTGTCGGAGCCTGTGACGAACGTGCCGATGGCACCGATCAGCGGGGCAAAGAAGGGATAGAACGAGCCCGTGATGGCTACCAGCCCCGCCGCGATGGCGGCAATCATGCCACAGTAGTTCATGACTGAGGCAAGGGCAATGAGCGAGATGATGGTAACGACCGTCTTCCGGAGGTTGACGATGGTACGCGCCAGAACAGCCATCAGCCGCGAGAGCGACAGTCCCTGGATCAGTCCGCCGATGGTGGCGCCAAGGAACAGCATGAGACCGGCATTGGATATCCAGCCGAACTTAAACGTCGTGCCGATCACCGGGAGCGGCACCTTCGACACGAGGTTCGACTTCAGGAACTCGTTCACTGGCGGGCAGAGGGCTCCGCTGACGAGGATGAAGATCAGGATAAACAGGTAGACGCTCCACGCACGGAAAGTCTCGCCAAGGGTATATCCCTTGCCGCCAGCCGCCGGGCTCCCGCCTTCAGTCTTCTTCGGCGCAAACACCTTCGCATAGATGATGATGGCGACGATGGCGGCGATGGAGCCGATGATGGCAGGCGTCTCGGCACCCAGATAGCGGGCACTCAGAAACTGCACCACCACGGAGATGCCTCCCGTCCAGACTGCCAGGATGATGTTCTTCACGATGGCCTTCCTGTCTGTCAGCATCAGGATGATGAAAGGCAGCAGGATGAACAGTGGCGAGAGTTGTATGACGGCGAAGGCCGACGTCTCGCAGATAGCCTCGGCCGAGGCGGCACCGCCAGGGGCGACCTCGTTGCAGAGCGTAGTTACCGGCACACCTACGGCGCCGAAGCCCGTGGCCACCGTATTGCCTATCAGGGCCACCAGGGCGGAGAACATGGGCTTGAACCCGAGGCCGATAAGGATGGCCGCAGGGATGGCCACCGCCGTACCGAAGCCCGCCATACCTTCGAGCAGCCCGCCAAAGCCCCATACGAGCATCAGCACGAGGATGCCTTTGTCGTCGGTGAACGACGTGAACTGGTTCTTGATCACCTCTATCTCCTTCGACTCCACCAGCACATTATAACTATAGATGGCCATGAGGATAATGATGAGGATGGGGAACACGGCCTTCAGCACGCCCTCCACAAACGACCACCATACAAGGCCGTAGATGCTGGCCTCACGGAACTGCTCCGGCACCATGTCAAGGGCGGGGGCAACAAACAGGGCCAGGAGGACGGTGACGACGAGGGTGATGAACGCACTCTTGTGACCTGCCATCTTCAGTCCCAGCATCAGGACGAACAGCAGGAGGATGGGGATTACGGATACTAACGCTGTCATAAATTAGGTTTTTTATGTTATCTGTTATCAAGTTTGGCTACAAAGTTACGAAAATAATCCCATACAGGCTTCAATATGACTGTGAAAAAAAACAAAACAACGAAAAACAATCAAGAAGAATAAAAACAGTACCTTTGCAGCGACCCAAGAAGAATGTCCTGCTATAGAGCGAGACAGGAACAAAAGGGAAGGACCGTGCTACCCTTTGAAAAATTCTTGTCTATCGTTTGAGTATAGGCGAACGATCGTTTGAGTATAGCCGAACGATTGTTTGAGTATAGGCAAACGATAGTAAGGATAGGGGAACCCCCCTGCGAAGATAGGCCTTTACCTCTATTACCACTACATGGACACCCTGACTATTAGGAGAGGCCGGGCTGATAGATGGTCAGTCCGAACTCTCGGGCGGCGCCGTAGATATACTCCACGATGTCGCTCGTGTCGTGCTCATAGGCCAGGGCATCCTGCGCCTTCAGCCAGAAGATGAACTCCAGGCAGCAGCCTGAGGCCTGCGGCGTCTCGGCCTGCTTCACCAGCGGACTCTTGCTGCCGACGACGCGCGGATTGTTGGCCAGCCACAGCTCCATGTGGTGGCGGAAGCGCGTGATGTTCGTTGTCGGCGCGGCCTCGCCCTCGGGATGCTCCACACGGATGGAGCGGAAGTCGAACCAGACGCGCTTCACCTGCTTGCGCCCCTCGTTCTCCATCATGCCCTGCCAGTTCTGGAAGGAGCCGTCGACGAGCGACTGCGGGCTGAGGGTGATGACGGTGTTGTCGAAATTGCGCACCTTCACCATCGTCAGCGTGATCTCCTCCACCTTGCCGTTGGCGCCCGACTTCGGTTCGGTGATCCAGTCGCCGATGTGCAGCATGTCGTTCGCCGTCAGACGGATGCCGGCCACGAGGCCCTTGATCGTGTCCTGGAAGGCGAGCATCAGGATGGCCGAGGCGGCACCCAGTCCGGCGAAGAGCGTGGTGGGGTTCTTGTTGATGATGATTGCGACGACCACAATCACGCTGATAAAGATCATCACGATCTTCAGCACGCCGCAGATGCTATAGAGATACTGCTGGCGCGACGAGCGCGTGCCGTTCTCAAGTTGCTTGAACGAGTCGATGAACACGATGATGGTGCGCACGGCCATGACGGTGAAGAAGATGGCCGTGAGCCGACCCACGACCTCGGCCACGCGGGGATACTCGTAGAACACCAGGGGCAGCAAGGCCCAGACGACGATGGCGGGCACGATGTGGGCGGCCGACAGCAGCACCCGCCGACTGAACAGCACGTCGTCCCACTTGGCATCTGTCCGCCGCGTAATCTTCAGCACCACGGGGATGAGGAACCTGCGGCATATCCATCCCGCCAGCCATGCCAGCACGAAAGCCAGAACCACCAGTACGCCATACCGCACCGTCGGCACATAGTCGGCAGGCACGCCCATCGCTCCAATCACTCGCTCCAGATATATCTTTATTTCTTCCATATTTCTTTATTGTTGATAGTTGATTACTTCCACAGACAGAACGGCTTGCCAGCCTATCATCTGCAAGCCGCAGACTGTAAACTAAAATCCCTGGCAAAGGGCCTCGCAAACCTTGTCTTGGAACGTCCGGCCATCGGCCATCTTCATCACGCCCTGGTTGATGATGCAGAAGGCCAGCAGATGCTGGTTCGCCGCACGGCAATAGCCCGCCAGCGACGAGATGCCCGACAGGGTGCCCGTCTTGGCATGTACGTTCTGAAAGGCCGCTCCTGTGGTCATGCGCTTCTTCAGTGTGCCATCGACCCCAGCCACGGGGAGCGAGGTATAGAGAGCTGCCATCACGTCGCGCTGCAGATAGGCATGGCGCAGCAGGCGGATCATCAGCGCGGGCGTCACATAGTTGTACAGCGACAGTCCGCTGCCGTCGGCGATGCGATACTGTACGCCACTGACGCCCGCCTTCGAGAGTATCTGCTTGATCTGCTGGCGGGCATGGGCCGCCGTGGCAGGCCGCTTGCCCATCGTGGCCGCAATCTGATAGAACACCGACTCGGCATAGAGGTTATCGCTCTCCTTCATCATGGGCACCAGCACGTCGTAGAGCGAATGGGAGCGCGAACATACGAGCAGTATGTTCTTGTCGTTTGGCAGCCGTCCTGCAGTGATGGGCGCATCGACCGTGATGCCGCATTTCTCCAATTCGTCCTTGAAACGGCTGGCGAACTCATCCTTGCGCGAGACGAGCAGCGGCGACAGCTGCGGATTGTCGTCGTCCCAGCACCAGCCCTCGCCCAGCAACTGCTCCTCCTTGAACGAGGTGTCCTGGATGATGCGGCCGCGGATGGTGTCGACACCTACCCTGCGGAGTGTCTCGGCGAAGATACGCATGTCGGTATCATCGAAGAGCGGGTCCATGCCTCCCACAAGCCACACATCGCCACTGAGCACGCCTTGGGCTATCGTACCTTTATAATAGAGATAGGTGCGAAAGGCATAATCGCTACCCAACAGCTCGAGGGCAGTGACTGCCGTCAGCAGTTTCATCGTCGAGGCAGGGCGCATCGTTTGCTTCGCACCATAGCTATAGAGGGTGGAATCGGCCGACAGGTCGTAGACCATCAGCCCCAGTTGGGTCTGCTCGAACAGCGGGTCGCTCGTCAGGCTGTCCAGCCGCGTCTGTATGTTTACGGGCCAAAGGCTACGGGTAGGCATGGGCATCACCACCTCGGTCGTATCTTGTCGCAACAGCGACACCTCAGGCAGCGTCCGTGCCTGCATAGCAAGGCACTGGCTGCACGCCAGTGCCATTATCAGAATATGTTTTTTCATTCCTATTTGTAATCTTTCTACTTTTCAATCGTTTAATTTCTCTTATACTTCGACACCAGGCGTTTGATGGCCTTGTCGAGCGACTCGGATGGTTCGATGATGTTATAGTTGCTCCAATACTCCGGATCGAGGAAGTACTCCACCTTGTCGTAGTAGGAGTCGCGCGAATCGAACGAACTGCGGTTGGCTATGGGCTTCACGTTCTCCGTCTGCCTGTCCGTCACAGCCATCTCACAGGTGGCGGTAAACGATGTCGAGAAGAGCCTGCGCTTCCAGTCGCAGTTGAAGCGGAAGGTGTTGCGCAGATAACTGATCCGCGACACTCCATCCTCATAACGATAGTCGACCACGCACGACAGTTCGCGGGGCTTGAACCTCACGCCAAAGGGCTTCTTCACGAGCATCGTCTGCGTGGCTTTGTCCTTGTCGCGCATGTCGAGATCGAGCTCTATCCGCGTGAAGGCCAGCCGCTCAGCGTCGATATACAACTTGCCGTGATAGAGGGCGTAGGTCGTCACCACCTGCGGCTCCATCAGCACCACGTATTGCTCACGGTCGTTGATGTATTCCGGCACGCCCAGACTGAAGTCGTAGCAGTCGAGCTCCTTCTTGTTGAGCAGGAAGTCGCGATTCTTCACCAGATCCATCAGCACGGCCTGCACTGGTCCGCCCTGCACTTTGATGCCCAGCGTGTCGCCCTGCTTCTGACTGAGCAGCCGGCGCCCCTTGACGATCGACACACGGTCACGCGCAGTACTGCGGTTGTAAGGTGTCTTGTACATATCCTCCACGCCTTCGGCCACGTAGATATAATGCTTCCGCTTCATCGCCGTCTCACGGTAGAAGGCCTTCAGCAGCTCGGGCGACTTGCTGTAGTTTTCAGGAATCTTGTCGATGGCAATGTCTACCAGTTCACGGGCATTCTGGTTGCGAACCACAATCTCACGCAACTGAATCGACGCCGGCACGAGCCGGATGCGGAGGCCGACGGTCTGACCATCCTTGAGCGACACACGCTGCGACTTGTAACCCACATGTGAGACGTGTACCGTCGAGGGCATCTCACTGAGCTTCAGCGTAAAATCGCCATCCTCGTTGGTCACCACCGCAACCCGTCCAACAGAGACGCTGACCTGGCGCAATGGCTCGCCTGTCTTCTGATCTGTCACCACGCCACTGACCACCACCTGCTGAGCAAAGACAGTCATGGGGGCTAACAACATCCATATGAGTACAAGTCTTTTCATCGTCATCTTCGTCTTGGTCCTGGTGCAAAGATACGAAAAATAACGAGACAGACTACCATTTTTAAGACATAATAACAGACAAACATAACTTTTTCACATCTGTTCGTATGTTAATATGTCTTTTAATTGTTCATATGTCTAAAAAAAAAGTTACCTTTGCAGCAGAATAACAAATACATCTATGGTTTACAAATACGATTTCCTCGTGATTGGTGCCGGCGTGGCTGGCATGAGCTATGCCCTGAAGGTGGCAAGGGCGAACAAAGGTAGAGTGTGCATGATCTGCAAGACCTCGCTCGACGAGGCCAACACATCATTCGCCCAGGGCGGCGTGGCCTCCGTGACAAACCTCGAACTCGACAACTTCGACAAGCACATCGAGGACACGATGATTGCCGGCGACTACATCAGCGACCCGAAGGCCGTGGAGCAGGTGGTACGCATGGCACCGGAACAGATTCAGGAACTCGTCAAGTGGGGAGTGAACTTCGACAAGAAGGACGACGGCTCGTTCGACCTGCACCGTGAGGGCGGACACTCCGAGTTCCGCATCCTCCACCATGCCGACGACACTGGTGCAGAGATCCAGCGCGGACTGATGGAGGCCGTGAAGGCCGATCCCAACATCGACATCAAGGAGAACCACTTTGCCGTGGAGATCATCACCCAGCACCATCTGGGTGCGAAGGTGACACGCCGTTCACCCTACATCCACTGCTACGGCGCCTATGTGCTTAACCCCGACAGCCAGAAGGTGGACACCTACCTGGCGAAGGTCACCGTGATGTGCACAGGTGGCTGCGGGGCCGTCTACCTCACCACCTCCAACCCCGTCATCGCCACCGGCGACGGCATCGCAATGGTCTACCGCGCCAAAGGAACCGTGCAGGACATGGAGTTCGTGCAGTTCCATCCCACGGTGCTCCACAACCCCAACGAGACACACCCCGCCTACCTCATCACCGAGGCCATGCGCGGCTATGGCGGCATCCTGAAACTACCCAATGGCGAGACGTTCATGGAGAAGTACGACGAGCGCCTGTCGCTGGCTCCCCGTGACATCGTTGCCCGTGCCATCGACAAGGAGATGAAGATCCACGGCATCGACCACGTCTGCCTCGACGTGACCCACAAGGATGCTGACGAGACGCGCCACCACTTCCCCAACATCTACCAGAAGTGCCTCTCGATGGGTATCGACATCACCACCGACTATATCCCCGTGCGCCCCGCTGCCCACTACATGTGTGGCGGCATCAAGGTAGACCTCAACGGCCAGACCTCCATCGACCGCCTCTATGCCCTCGGCGAGTGCTCCTGCACGGGGCTTCACGGCGGCAACCGCCTGGCATCGAACTCGCTCATCGAGGCCGTCGTCTATGCAGAGACTGCCGCCCGCGACTCGCTCAAGCACATCGACCTCTACGACTTCAACGAGAAGGTGCCAGAGTGGAACGACGAGGGTACGATGACTAACGAGGAGAAGGTGCTCATCACCCAGAGTGTACGCGAGGTGAACCAGATAATGGCCAACTACGTGGGTATCGTGCGCAGCGACCTGCGCCTGCACCGTGCCTGGGATCGTCTCGACATGCTCTATGAGGAGACGGAGAACCTCTTCAAGCGCGTGAAGGCCTCGAAGGATATCTGCGAACTGCGTAACATGATCAACGTGGGCTACCTCATCACCCGCTTCGCCCTGGAGCGCAAGGAGAGCCGAGGCCTGCACTTCACCACCGACTATCCCGTCCACGCCTACGACAAGAAATAAACATATCCCATATAAAAAGGGCGGCCAATGCCGCCCTTTTTGTATGAGTTATTCTCAGTCTACCTGCTTTATCGTATAGCGCTCATTAGAATTATAATCACGATCTTTGTCTTTGCCAAAATACTCGAGCAGGTATTTCTTGCTCTTCAGCCTGGTCACCTTGATGAGCACCTCACGATACGTCTGCTTACCATTCTCCTGATAACTCTCGAAGGCATTGAAGGTGACACGCTTCTTGCTGCCCTTCTTCTTCACCAGCTTAAAGGCTGAGATATGACGCTGACCCTGGGCCATGTCGATATACAAACTGTCGGCCGTAAACCTAAACATCAGTTCACCGCTTTCCGACTGATACTTCCCGTTCAGATCAAGTGCATACGCCTCGAAGGAGCAGCACAGCAGCACGAATAGAAATAAAACCTTTCTCATTGTTATATATTTTAGATTTCTGCGACAAAGTTACAAAGAAGTAAACGAATAACCAAATTTTAAAGGGTATTTTTTATCTTGTCAGCGAGAACTTGATGGAGAGTCCGAAGTCATGGGTGGTAGTGGGATAACTGCTTGACGAGAGCAGCGGTGTATTCGTCTGCGAGTCGTAGTAGGCTGTGAGTGTAAGCAGGCGCGAGAGGGTGTAGTCGGCCATGAACGAGAGCTTGAAGGCCGAGTTGCCACTCGAGGCGGAAGAGATGCCAGAGGCGATGTCGCGCGTGATGGAGGCCTGACTGCGCAAGGAGATATCAAGGCGCAGGTTCAGGTCGTGGTTCACACCCGACTTGCTGGTCTGCCTCTGGCTGGCAGCATTCTGATCCTGGTTGTTGTTCCTGCCCCGCCTGCCACTTTGGGCCTTGCTGATCTTGCGGTTTGCCTGACTGCCGAAGATGTTGAAGTCCTGAATCTTATAGCTGAGTCCCACTACCCAGTCGCGGCTAAGGGCCTCGTTGAGCTGCACACTGGTCATGGAGAGGTTGAGCACACGAGTGGTGCGGTACTCCACCTTCGCCGTAAGGTTGTTCTGGAAGGTGGCGTCGATACCCAGCAAGGGCGAGAACGACTCGTTGATACTAACAGTAGACACATTATACAACGACGATGGCTGCAGGGCACCCGTAGTCATGTTGGTGATGAATCCCAACCCGTTCATATACTCCTGCCACGAGCTATAAGAGGCATAGCTGCCAACATTGTAGACAGACTTATAGGCATGGTTGATGTTCAGACTCTTCAGATGGTCGCGTACCCAAGGCAACTTAGAGAGTCCAGAGTAGCGGAACGACCAGTTTGGCAACATACGGGTGATAGCGGGGAAGATGTCGAGCGAGTTGCCCGCACCCATAGTGTAGGCCGAAAGGAATGCTGGCACGAGCACGTCAGCACCATAGGGATTGGTCTCTCCAAAAGTGCCCGGGGCATCCTTATACTGTGCCTGCACCCGCTGCTGGAATTCGGGGATGAGCTCACGGAAGTGGTCGAACACATCACTCTGATATCCGTTGCTGGCATCACCCATGCCTGCCAGCGACCCGCGCAGGGAGATGGTGGTCATGTTAAACGACCCGCTGAGGGTGGTTGGCATGCCTGGATACATGAACTGTATGCTACGGGCACGGTTATCAGCACGCGAGGCATTGAGGTCGATCTTCAGGTCGCGCACAGGCTCCAGCACAGCACGGATCTGCAAGTCCTTATTGTTGTTGACGGTGGCAGAGGTGGTGGCAACATTGTCGTTGGTGAGCAACCATCCGTTGTCGAAGGCCTTGTTGATATAGCTATCGTCGATGAGTCCGAAGGCGAAGTCAAGGCCTGGTGAGAGTACACTACCCGTACGCTGTCCGAACATGTCGCCCACGTTTGGCACGAAGCCAGGAAGGTTCATCGTATACTGGTTGCGGAAGCTGATGTTCACGCTGCGCACCATCATCAGAAGTCGGGCTGCGGTCTGTGCGGGCTTATACCACCACTCGTTCTCAAGGGGATCCTTTGGTACCACACTGAGCATCAGCTGCACGGTGTCGCGGTTTTTGATAAGGATTTTATTCTGGTCGATTACCTTATATTTCACCTCGTAAGGCTTGCCTTCCTTGGTACGTGCTGTGACGATGAGCCGCTTGGAGTTCTTGTTGTGAGCCACGGTGGTCGTGGTGTCCATACGGAGGGTGATCTCGCGCTGGTAGCCGTTGCGGTTACGCTGCAGGGTCTTCTCTTCCTTGGTAGCATCACCCTTGTCGCCCTTGGCGTTCTTATCATCTTTGCCGCCTTTGCCGTCCTTGCCGTCCTTGCCATCTTTCGACTGGCGATCTTTCGACTGGCGATCTTGACCATTACGGGCTTTCTTGTTATTGCGGCTATTCCGACTGTTCTTATTATTCCTATCTGCCGAAGCAGACTTCTTGAAACGCTCATTGGCAGCCTTCAGGAAGGGTACATGATTATAGAGCGTCTCGAGGTTGAACGAGCCGTTGATGGTAAGATTGCGATTGCTGTTGATGGTGTTGCCATAACTGGTACCGTCTTCCATCTCCGTACCTCTCACCCACGAGTAGCGGGCAGTGTATGAGGCGTCACTGTTCAGCCAGTCGAAGATGGGCAACTTGTTCAATGGCAGCTGATAGCTGGCGGTGACCTGCTGCTGATAGTCGAGCGGTGTGCCGAGGTTTTTGATGCTCTGCCACACAGAGTCTTTCCAGGCCGTGTACTGATCGGGATAGAGGTCTTTGTTGATAGGTGTATAGGGTTCTTCTATCTGTGCACGGGTACCCGACTGGAAATTGAAATGCAGGTTGGGTGTGAAGTCCCAGCGCAGGGTGAAGTCACGGTTCCAGAGGAACTGCTCGTTAAACCGCAATGGCAGGTTCTGGTTCTCCAGACTCTCGAGGTCGCGCTCCTGCATCTCGTAGTAGTCGCGGCTGATCTGGGTATTGAAGCCAATACTCTGCGGCAGGTAGTTCAGTCCGAGTGCCTTGGGGAAGGCGAGCCACTTCGACTTACCCTTCAGGCGCTTGAAGGGCTGCCAGGTCTTATAGACAGGTGAGTAGCTGTAGTTGAGCGATCCTCGCCACTCGTCGCGCCTCTCGTAGACAGTGGTCTCACCTGAGGTGTCGAAATGTGAGTGACTGTATGAGAACGAGAAGTTAGCAGGGTCGTAGGGCATGGGGTGACGCTTGGTTTTCAGTCCCCAGCGCACGTTCGACAGGGCGAAGTTGGTATTGGTGGTCTTCGTCACAGCCAACGACTCGATACTGTCTCGCTCGTGCTGCGATGCGACCGCCTCAATGGCATCGTCGAGGCGCATGTCGTTGTCGAGAGGATTATAGCGCGGCCGTACCTCATCCTTCGACACCGAGTAATAGAGGGGTGCCGAGACCTTCGCCTTGTCGGGGAAGAATTTCCCCAGTTCGAGCGAGGTGGTCACGGAGTAGTTCTTCTTCGTGTCAGTGGAGCGCTGCATGACGCCCTCCTCCAGGCCACCGAAGCCGTCACTGACATAGCGTCCTGTCACGTTCACATAGCCAAAGTCTGAGAGCTGCACCTGCAGACTTCCTGAGGCCGCCCAGCCACCATCGTTGTTGGTCTCCAGCAGTCGCAGCTCGTTGACCCACACCTCACCCGACTTCACCTCGCCAGAGATGTTACGCACACCAATCATCATCACCTTCACATCGCCAATGGTGGGATTACCCATCACACTGACTTTATTGTTAGGATTGTTAGGGTCGTAGCCACTATACAACTGGATATAGCTGGCGGCACCCTGTGACTTCTGGGCATTACGGTCTTTCTTCACGTTGGTAAAGACGCTCAGGTCAATGTCGAGCATGTTCTCCAACGGCCACACCTGCCTGCGATCGGCATTCGAGTATTTGTTGTAGTCGCTGCGGTCGGGAGTCAGCTGCAGGGGTATCTCGTACTCATAGTAGTTGTTCTTGTAGTCGCTACCCAGACGAATGAACACGGCAAGCTGGTTGTCCTGCAGGTTGGTGACATCGGGCACGAGGTGGTTGGCATGGACGAACATCTGCATGCGCTTGTACTGTCTGAGGTCGAGCGAAGTCTTCTTATAGACGGCCTTCGACTCGCCGTGCTGCATATTCGTCACCACCATATTCAATGCCTGCTCATTGTTTTCCACGAGTTGCGGCTGTGAGGGGTCTGTGGCACGGCTGATGCCTGGCGGCAACACGTAGTTCACGGGGATCTTGTCGTTGTTCTCCTCGATGTTGACGGCACTCACGTTGAAGGTTGCTGTCTCTGTGGCCGAGGTGTTCAGACTCTGCTTGTAGATACGCCATTCGCCGCGCACAAGGTCGAGGCTTCCGAAGCGCAGGACGATGGGTTTCTGGAATCCCGTCATAAACATTCGCATAAAGCGCATGCTGGTGAAGTCGTTGATGGACCCCACGCGATTGACATATCGTGTCAAGGGTATGCGGAACTGATACCAGTTCACGCTTGCGGTGTCGCCATTACGCAGCTTCACGCTGCTGGTGCGCATGTCTGTGATGAAGCAGTCGGCAGGGGGTACCCCGTTGTGGTAGGCGTCGAGGATCTCTGGCGAAATGCGCACACGATACTGGTAATAGCGCTCCTGCTCGTTGAGGGTGAAGTCCTGGTTGATGTCCTCCACGTCGGGATCGGCCTTGTAGCTTGTGTCGTACGACTCCGACTGTTCTTCCGTCTCTGGCGAATTACCCTGGGGGTTGTTATACAGTTTATAGCGGTCCAGTATGCTGCGGCGCTCGTTGTCGTAGTCAGAGCCGCGGAAGCAGTGGTAGTCATCGCCAGCAGGGTCGTTACGCCAGGCTTCGATGATGCTGTCGTTGGTGATGATGCCACTGTTTACCACCTCGTCGAGCCACTCCTTGTAGGCGCCATACTCGCGCTCCTCGTCGTCGTTGAGTCCGTTGAAGCCGACATCCTGCAGCCGTCGCGAGCCCGAGGTGGTGGCGAAGGCATAGGTCTGGGTGGCCTGCACGGGTATCTTTCCCCATTGGGTGGTGGTATAGTTGCTCGTGCCATCGACGGGCATGCCGCTCTCGTAGAATTTCTTACCGTCGCGCAGGATGTCCTCCGAGATCTCACCCAGGTCGAAGTAGAGGTCACCGCTATAGTCTGAGGCATTGCCCTGCTGACGGGTGTAGATAAAGGGGTCGAGCATCCAGAACTCGATATACTCGATGTTGGACTGTTCAAAGTCGTTGGTGTCCAGCTTACGCATCATGCCGCCCCACTTCGTCTCTGGCTGGCGCAGGGTACCGTCTGCATTGAAGTCGTGTGTCAGGTTGTAAGGGCCTCGCTCCTGGGGGTAGTAGGCCAGGTTCAGCACCTCGTGCTTGTTCGTGGCGCCATTGTAGTTGCTTTGGTCGCGGTTGGGGTATATCTCGTTGATAAACACCTCGCGCACATAATGGTTAGACAGCTGGTCGAGGTCGCTCTTCAGGTGGCTCGGCGTGAGTGTCGACGAACGACTATTGAGCACAGGGTCCACATAGTACCAGGCCAGGCGCGCACGATTGAAACCGCTCGTCACACCTGTCTTGTCTGCGGACTCGCTGAAGATTGAAGGCACACTCGACAGTGTCCACGACTTAGGATTCTTCACGCTGATGTAGCCCTTGGTATTCTCAAAGTCATCTATATACGAGGCGTTGTCCTGCGTATCGCTGGCGGTGCCGGCAATGAGTTGGGCAAACTCTCCCGTGAAGGAGATGTGTGAGGGCTGCTTCACGTGGAGGAACGGTATCTTGTTGAGGATCGAGGTGAGCCACTGCGACTCCTGCTTCCAGTTTACGTTCAACCCCCAGATGGTGTTGTTCAGGGGTTCCTCGCCCATGGCCACCTTCGAGATGAGGGCCTGCTCGGAGAGGTGCATCAGCGTACCACCAAGCTGGAAGTTCTTCGAGAAGTCATACTCCCAGTTCAGGCCTACCATCGTCTTTCGCTGCATGCCGTACTCGGTGTTCGACTCCAGCGACACGTTCACATCAGTGCCTGCGTCGATGATACTCTGGTTCAGGATGGTCACCTCACCGGCAGAATAGTCCACGGAGTAGTCTGAGCCTTCCTTGAGTATCACGCCGCCTGCCGTCACCACCACAGAGCCCTGCGGTACGTTGTAGGCACCCAGCGAGATCACGTTGGCCGAGGAGCCCTTATACAGGCCCGTCATCAGGAACTTGTCTTTCTCGGCAATCTGCTTGGCGACGGTCTTCGTCGAGTCGTAGAGCTCGCTGAACACGTAGTTCTCAGCCTCATCGGCACTAAGACCCTTCTTCAGCAACTGTCTGCGCAGGTAGTCGCCGAAGGGCTCTGCCGACGGCAGGAACACGCGGCCGTTATGCACCGTGTAGCCCTCTACATAGTCGAAATATCCGTTCGAGTTGGGCTTATTATTGTTATCCAGGCGGTCGCAGCCTAAGAGCTTGATCAGCGAGGTTCCCTTCACACGCTGGTCGGGGATATAGGTCAGGTAAACGCCAGCCGTGTCGCTCTGGTACTTGATGTCAAGGCGGAACTTCGTCTTCTCCACCGTCGAGGCCAGGTAATACACATTCTTCATCATCAGGCGCCAGTTGTACTGGGTGGGGGTACACGAGGTGTTGCGCAACGACTTCACGAAAAGGGCGCGCGAGGTTTCGGTGAGGTCGCTTGCAAACTCGCCCACCTGGTAGGTCTGTCCGCCCAGTGTGTACTCGTAGGCCACGGCCAGCACCTGGTCTGTCTGCAGTCCCGTCTTCAACGAGATATAGCCCAGGTGTTTGTTCACCGTATACTCCGAGGAATTGAGCAGGCGCGCACTCGACAGTTTCTCGTAGTCGACACCGTTCTCGAAGCCTGGGATGGCTGCCAGCACCGTGCTCGTCTGATCGAGGTCGCGGGCGTCAGCATAGCTGCCGGCCAGGGTGGCATACTCGCTGTTGGCGGCATTGCTGGGCACCGGCTGTCCGCTCACGCTCCAGTAGCTGTTGCCCACCCTCGACTGTTCGCCCAGGTCTGCCAGGGCCACGATGTTTCGTGTGTTGGTCGTCGTGCCCGTCTTGTTCGTAATCCACACCTCCACCCGCTTTATCTCCACCCCGGTAGCCAGGTTAGGCAACTTCGACATCGCCTCGTCGTAGTGGTCACGGAAGTAGTGCGAGAGGAAGAAGTGACGGTTCTCCTCGTAGTCAGAGGCATCGAGTTCGAAGGCGGTGGTCTGGGTGCCACCCTTTGCCGACACACTCTTCGAGGCCGATTTCTTCTGCGACACCACCGTCTGCAGCTTCAGCTTGCCAAACTGCATGTCCGTCCTGATGCCGAACAGACTCGACGCACCCTTCACCAACGAGTTGTTCGTAGGGAACGACACGTTGCCGCCCTCCACCAACTTGATGATCTCGTCTTCCTTGCCTTCGTATTTCAGTTTCAGGTTCTGCGTATCAAAGTCGAAGGTGGCGTCCGTATTGTAGTTAAGGTTCATGTTCACCTTGTCGCCCACCCTGCCGTTCACGCTCAGGTTGATTTTCTCATCGAAGTCGAAGGCCGTCGTCTTACGGTTACGGATAGGCAGCGACGGGTTGTCAATGCTCTTAAGGTTCGCACCGATCTTCAGCTCGGCCGTTCCCTGTGTCTTGATGCGCACGCCGCCAGGACCGAATATCTTCTCTGCCGGCCCCAGGTCAAAGTGCATGTCGGCAAACGAGAACTTATCCTCCCCCTTCGCCTTCACGTTCTCTGCATCCTTCTTTCGGAAGAATTCACGCAGGGCGCGCCGCTCGTTCCATTTCGCATACTCCTGAGGAGTCATCAGCACAGGGGCGTTCAGGTAAGAGTCGCCAATCTTCGAGCCTACGTAATAGACGTTGGCCGAATCGTCGTACTCCACCGTCTGACGGATATTCTCCGGACGTTTCAGGTCGAGGGCGCTCGAGTCGAGGTCGGCCACCTCCACGGGGGCCGTCCGCTGTATCCGCCAGCGACTCTGTACCAGCGAGTCGGGGCTATCATCCTCCACCCGTGGCTGCGGGTCAGGCCTGTTGCTTCTGGTGTTATTGTCCTGCGGTAGTGTCACAGCCAGAGCCGTCACACTCAGCAGTCCAAAGACGACACAGACGACCACAGACGGCAATAGCTTTCCAGACATCTTTCCAAACATCTGTGAAAGCCATCCCTTCTGCGACAATCTGTGTGATCTGTGGCTCATTTAATCTGTTTCAAGGCAAGTTTCACCACCTGTTCCACAGGCGCATCAGGCTGTTCCTGCAATATCTGCATCACCACCTTCTGCGTAGGAGCAGGAGCGAAGCCCAGCATCGTCAGTGCCGACACGGCCTCGTCTTTCACCTGCGTGTTTACAGGGGTCTGCATGCTTCCGCCAGCAGGTATCTCGTCAGCGATGCCCAGGGCCACGATCTTATCCTTCAGGTCTACGATGATGCGCTGTGCCGTCATCTTGCCGATACCTTTCACGCTTTGTATCAGCCGGGCATTACCCGTCGAGATGGCGTTGCAGAGCTCGCTCACGCTCATGCCCGAGAGCATCATCCGCGCCGTATTGGCACCCACGCCGCTCACCGTGATGAGCAGTTCAAACATCTCGCGCTCCTTCTTGTTCACAAAGCCGTAGAGCACATAGGCATCTTCCCTGATGGCCTCATACACATACAGTTTCACCATTTTCTTTCCACTCTCATCTTTCCACTTTCCACTCTGCAATGCACTGAAGGTGTTCAGCGAGATGCTCAGCCCGTAGCCCACGCCGGCTGCCTCTACAGTGGCCTGTGCGGGCGTCAGCTCTGTCAGTTCTCCTTTAATATATTCTATCATAGCGACTGTCGTTTCTTATTGTTTCACTTTTTCACCTTTATATAAACGTTCGCATGCGCGTTTTATTGCTTACAACCCAAATAATCGTCTTTTTCCATACACGTATCGGATGTAATCCTGATATTTATTAAGAAACTAAGTACATTTCATATTTCAAATTTTCGATAACAGATAACAGATAACAACTAACAAATAACTGATTTCGGATTTCTGGGACATTAACAGGGGTAGATTTAATATATTTATATATATTATAATATATATAAATATATTACCACTCTTGCCCCAAAATTTGTGATTAAACGCAAAACTATAAGTGTTATCTGTTATCTGTTATCGAGTTATTCTATGATGTCTCTGACCAAAACGACACTCTAAATGTTAACGGAACTTGAATCGGGTAAAATCCGTGTGAACGCATGTTAATTTAATCGGCATTTCCAGCGATTTGGAAAATAGCGGCTGTTAATTTTTGTATTTTCTGAGGCGATTTTTCGCCGAATTGTTAATTTCGCATCATCGAAAGCAAACCGCCACCGGGCGATGAGTCACCTGCCAGCGGACGGAAAGAAAACCGTAAGCGGACGCCGACTTTCCTAACGGCAAACGCTCACTTTCCAAACGGCAAACTGACGCTTTGCTGACGGCAAACTTTCTACAGAGAGTAGTTTAATTTTTTAATACACTAGTGTCCACTGAAAATTAGCGGAGATGTTTGTAAATTACTTAAATATAGAGTTTTAGAGCAGAAAATTGACGGTGACGATTTGAA
>CAMNPN010000046.1 GCA_946548085.1 uncultured Prevotella sp.
GGCTTGCCTGAAACTCTATAAGCGTTCTCGCCTCTCGTTCATCGAGCGCCAACTCGTGGGCTATGAGGATGAGATGGACTATCATGCCATCGGTACAATCTCGGAACTCTTCGACGGTAACCCGCCGTTCCACGGCCGTGGAGCCATGTCGTTTGCCATGAACGTGGCAGAGATCCTGCGTACACTCCAACTGATGGATAAGTATTCATATCAAAAATAAGGAGGAACGACGATGAAAGTATTAATGTTTGGATGGGAGTATCCTCCTCACGTATTCGGTGGACTCGCCACCGCTAACTATGGTATCTCTGAGGGCCTGAAGGCTCAGGGAGACATTGAGACCGTGCTCTGCCTGCCGCACCCCTTCGGTGATGAGAGTCAGCATGCCTGTCGTATCGTCGCTATGAACGCCGTGCCTATCGCCTGGCGCGATGTGGACTATGACTATGTGAAGCAGCGTGTGGGTAACATCATGGATCCCGACTATTATTTCAAACTCCGTGACCATATCTATGCCGACTTTAATTATATGAACGTGAACGACCTCGGTGCGATGGAGTTCGCTGGCGGTTATCCCGGCAACCTGCACGAGGAGATCAACAACTACTCGATCATCGCTGGTCAGGTGGCCCGCACCGAGGAGTTCGATATCATCCACGCTCACGACTGGCTGACCTTCCCTGCCGGCATCCACGCCAAGCAGGTGAGTGGCAAGCCTCTCTGTATCCATGTCCATGCTACCGACTTCGACCGCTCTCGTGGTAAGGTGAACCCCACCGTCTACTCGATTGAGAAGAACGGTATGGACTGGGCCGACTGTATCATGTGTGTATCGGAACTGACGCGCCAGACGGTCATTAACCAGTATCATCAGGATCCGCGTAAGTGCTTCACGGTACACAATGCCGTTTATCCCCTGCCACAGGAGTATCAGGACATCCCGCGTCCCGACCATACGGGCAAGGAGAAGGTGGTCACCTTCCTCGGACGTATCACGATGCAGAAGGGACCAGAGTACTTCGTCGAGGCTGCCACGATGGTGCTTCACCGTACCCGCAACGTCCGTTTCTGCATGGCAGGCTCGGGCGACATGATGGATGCCATGATCCAGCTCGCTGCTGAGCGCGGCATCGCAGACCGCTTCCACTTCCCCGGATTCATGCGCGGCAAGCAGGTATATGAGTGTCTTAAGGACTCTGATGTGTACGTCATGCCTTCTGTTTCCGAGCCGTTCGGCATCTCGCCCCTGGAGGCCATGCAGTGCGGTACGCCTTCGATCATCTCGAAGCAGTCGGGTTGTGCGGAGATCCTCGACAACTGCATCAAGGTAGACTACTGGGACATCCACGCCCTGGCCGATGCCATCTACTCGATCTGCCATAACGAGTCGCTCTTCCAGTACCTGAAGGAAGAGGGCAAGCGCGAGGTAGACCAGATCACCTGGGAGAAGGTTGGCGCCTGGATCCGCACCCTCTATCGCCGCACGCTCGGCTGGGAAGAGTAGTTTTCCGTTTACAGTTTACTGTTTACAGTGTTAACGGTTTACAGTTTAATGTTTATAGTTTAAAGTTTATAGAAATTATGAAAACGATTTGTTTATATTTCGAGATACATCAGATTATTCATCTGAAGCGCTACCGTTTCTTTGACATCGGTACTGACCATTACTATTACGATGACTACGAGAACGAGCGTAGCATCACCGACATCGCCGAGCGCAGTTACATGCCAGCGCTGAACACCCTCCATGACATGATCAAGGAGAACGGCAAGTTCTTTAAGGTCGCCTTCTCGCTCTCAGGCACCGGCATCGAGCAACTGGAGATGCACGCCCCGCAGGTGATTGAGAAACTGCAGGCCATGAACGAGACCGGCTGCGTGGAGTTCCTCGCCGAGCCTTACAGCCACGGCCTCTCGTCGCTGGCAAATCCTGAGACCTTCGCCCTCGACGTGAAGAAGCAGGCTGCCAAGATCGAGGAACTCTTCGGCAAGAAGCCGACAGTGGCCCGTAACTCTTCCCTCATCTACAGCGATGACATCGGCGCACAGATTGCAGCCATGGGCTTCAAGGGCATGCTCACCGAGGGTGCCAAGCACGTGCTCGGATGGAAGTCGCCACACTATGTCTATAACTGCAACCAGGCTCCTAACCTGAAGCTGTTGCTCCGCGACATCGAACTCTCTGACGATATCTCGCTGCGCTTCAACAATTCCGAGTGGGACGGCTATCCCCTGTTCGCCGATGCCTATATCGACCGCATCGCCCGCTTCCCCGAGGAAGAGCAGATCATCAACATCTTCATGGAGCTCTCTGCCCTGGGTATCGCCCAGCCGCTCAGCTCAAACATCCTTGATTTCATCCATGCCCTGCCCGCATGTGCCAAGGAGAAGGGTATCAACTTCATGACGCCGACGGAGATCTGCAAGTCGTGCAAGAGCGTGGGACAGCTCGACGTGCCCGACACCCTCTCATGGGTTGATGAGGAGCGCGACGTCAGCTGCTGGCTGGGTAACGCCATGCAGCACGAGGCCTTCAACAAACTCTACTCGGTGGCCGACCGCCTGCGCATCGCCGATGATCCCCGTATCAATCAGGACTGGGACTATCTGCAGGCTTCGAACAACTTCCGCTTCATGACCACCAAGCCCTCGAACGTGGGTCTCGACCGTGGTATCTACAGCGGACCGTTTGACGCTTTCACCAACTACATGAACATCCTCGGCGACTTCATCAACAGAGTGAACGCCCTCTATCCGCTCGACATTGACAACGACGAACTCGAGAGCCTGCTCACCACCATCAAGAACCAGGGTGATGAGATTGAGATGAAGGATAAGGAGATCACCCGTCTGAAGGCCCGTCTGGAGAAGCTGGAGCCAAAGGCAAAGGCCGAGAAGAAGCCTGCTGCCAAGAAGGCGAAAGCCGAAAAGTAAGTAAAATCGGGGCAATCGCCCCGATTTTTCTTTTTTAGTTAGTTATTCGTAATCGTCGATGACGGCGTTCATGAAGTCCATCATGGGCTTGGCAGCGCGGAACATCCGTTCCATCTCGTCGAGCCAGTCGTCGCCGTCAAAGAAGGTGTCGGGCACTGCGTGCCAGGCGCAGTAGTCCTTCAGGCGGAGGTAGTGCACGTAGGGCCAGTCCTTGGGGAATCCCGCCGGACAGGTCTTCAGTTTCTCCAGCCCGAAGCCTTGCGGCTGATCCCAGGCGCTGACATCCGACGTTTCCTTGATACTGTTTGTATTCGGACTGCCGAAGTACGTCTGGAAAGCCTTGCTCTCGACGCACTTCAGCCACAGGTCGGTGTTGGCCATCATCTCATTGCGGCACGAGGTGAGGATGTTCGTGGGCAGCCAGTAGTTGCCCACGGCCACAAGGCAGTGGTCTGGCTCCATGTGCAGATAGTATCCGCCGCGCAGCGCCTTCTTGCCCTTGGCGTTGATATAGGCACCGAAGTGGTTCTTGTAAGGCGACTTGTCGGGTGAGAACCGTGTGTCGCGATAGAAACGGTACGTGCAGTCTTTCACTGCCACGTGTACGATTTCCTCGTCGAACGTTATCACGCGCTCTATCGCCTGTGCCACGCCATGCTCAAACTCTGCCTTTACGGCCTCATACTCCGCCTTATGCTCCTGAAACCAGGCCCGGTTGTTGTTCGCCATCACCTGTCGGAGAAACCTGATGATTCTTTTCTGATCCATAATCGCCCACAAAGGTAGTGCATACCGAACGAAATACAAAATAAAATGCGATTTCTTTTTATTATGAATAAATAATGCTAAATAATTTTGCGGTTTTGCTGAGTATCGTCCTTAATGCGTAAACTGGGACTTGCATCAGGGTCTGAACGTGAACCTTGGCGCCAGCAATCCTACGCCATCCCTCCATATCATGGAGAATGAACCAACAAATAATCAGGGGCAGACGAACCTAATCGCCTGCCCCTTCTTTCTCTACGAGCCCATGCTGTCGCAGCGTGGGGCTGGGGCTCCCGAATTGAATGCCTAAAAATGGCTATTTATCGTATAAACAGCAATTCGCGATATTTTGGCAGTGGCCAGAGGCTGTCGTCGACGATGAGCTCCAGCTTGTCAATCTGGTAACGGATCTCGTCGAGCTTCGGCTCAACCTTGTCGTGGTAGGCGATGGCCTTCTCGTGCTCGTCGCCGATCTTGTTGGCGAGCTTACGGGCGTTGACAAGTTCCTCGACGCCTTTCTCGATGGCGCTGGTACGCTCTGCTATCTCTTCGATGATCTTGAGGTTGCGGGCGTTGAGTTTCTCGGCCTTGTCGACGCGGAAGACGGTTGACACGCTGTCGACATTCTTCAGCAGTAGGCTCTGGTAGGTAGTGGCCACGGGGATAATATGGTTCATCGACAGGTCGCCCAGTACACGAGCCTCAATCTGGATCTTCTTGGTGTAGGTCTCCCATTTCACCTCGTTGCGGGCTTCCAGCTCTTTCTTGGTCATCACGCCCAAGCTCTCGAACATATCGATGCTCTCCTGGTCGAGGTAGCGCTCGAAGATCTTCGGGCAGCTCTTCTCCACGTCGAGACCACGCTTCTCTGCCTCGATGACCCACTCGTCGCTGTAGCCGTTGCCATCGAAGCGGATGGGCTTACAGGTCTTGATGTCCTCGCGCAGCACGTCGATGATGGCGTGGAACTTGGCACTATGGTCTGAGCCTGCGAGTTTCTTCTCGAATTCAGGGATGCGGGCATCGACGCGCTTCTTGAAGTCGACGAGGGCCTCGGCCACAGCACTATTGAGGGCTATCATAGCACTGGCACAGTTGGCCTCAGAACCTACGGCACGGAATTCGAAGCGGTTGCCGGTGAAGGCGAAGGGCGACGTGCGGTTACGGTCGGTGTTGTCGATGAACAGCTCGGGAATCTCTGGGATGTCCATCTTCAGACCCTGTTTGCCTGCCATGGATAGGAAGTCCTTATCGGCCTTCTCGATATGGTCGAGCAGTTCGCTGACCTGCTTGCCAAGGAATGAAGATACGATGGCGGGAGGCGCCTCGTTGGCCCCCAGACGATGGGCGTTGGTGGCGCTCATGATAGAGGCCTTGAGCAGTCCGTTGTGGCGATAGACCCCCATCAGCGTCTCGACGATGAACGTGGCGAAGCGCAGGTTGGCCTCGGCGGTCTTGCCAGGAGCGTGGAGCAGGATGCCGTTGTCGGTGCTTAGTGACCAGTTGTTGTGCTTACCAGAACCGTTGATGCCTGCGAAGGGCTTCTCGTGGAGCAATACGCGGAAGCCGTGTTTGCGAGCCACCTTCTTCATGAGCGACATGAGCATCATGTTGTGGTCGACGGCGAGGTTGGTTTCTTCGAAGATAGGAGCGAGTTCGAACTGGTTGGGAGCTACCTCGTTGTGGCGGGTCTTACAGGGGACACCCAGTTCGAGGGCCTGAATCTCGAGGTCGCGCATGAAGGCTGCCACACGCTCAGGGATGGCGCCAAAGTAGTGGTCGTCCATCTGCTGGTTTTTGGCAGAGTCATGGCCCATGAGGGTACGGCCTGTGAGCAGCAGGTCGGGGCGCGCTGCATAGAGGCCCTCGTCCACGAGGAAATACTCCTGTTCCCAACCAAGGTTACTCTGCACCTTCTTGACACTGGGATCGAAATAGTGACACACTTCAGTGGCAGCCACATTGACGGCGTGCAGAGCTCGCAACAGCGGAGCCTTGTAGTCGAGGGCTTCACCACTGTAACTGATGAAGACCGTAGGAATACACAGTGTATCGTCGATGATGAAGACTGGCGAGGTGGGATCCCAGGCCGAATAGCCACGGGCCTCGAAGGTGCTGCGGATACCGCCAGAAGGGAACGACGAGGCATCGGGCTCCTGCTGTACGAGCAGTTTTCCCGTGAATTCCTCTACCATACCACCTTTACCGTCGTGCTCGATAAACGAGTCGTGCTTCTCGGCAGTACCTTCCGTCAACGGCTGGAACCAGTGGGTATAATGGGTGACGCCATTCTCCGTAGCCCACTGCTTCATGCCAGCTGCCACGGCATCGGCGATGTCACGGTCCAGACGGGCACCGTTATCCATCACGTCAATCATCTTCTCATAGACCTGCTTCGGCAGGTACTTATACATTTTCTCACGATTGAAGACCTTCTTTCCAAAATACTCACAAGGTCTCTCACTAGGTGTTTTTACGTCGAGTGGCTTCTTCTTGAATGCCTCGCCGACAACCTGAAATCTTAATGCTTCCATATCTTTACCTTTCTTATTTAAAAGCTATTTGCTTTATTAACGATGCAAAGGTAATACAAATTGTTCAAAGAATAGTATATAAACTTTTCTTTTTGTTTGTTAAAAACGCTATCAACTTACAAATTGTAAAGTTTTCAACCCGTTTTACTTACCATTTGCTTTCATCTTGGACGCAAAACATGCCATTTTATTACAAACTGTTATCGAGCACAAATTATAAATCCCCTCCCTGTCATCGCAACAGGAAGGGGAAGTGTACCTGGAAAGATCAGGGCTGCAGCGTAAACCCAAAGACCAGGTAAGCTTTTTGTGAACACGGGTTACCGGCAACCTGTCCGAAGACTGGTATCGAAAATGAATCCGTCACCTTAATATCCTTTGTTGCTTTCAGCGACAGATTGGTCACCGCAAAACCTGTTGTGCCGTATGAGGTCGTGGCCCAGGGGACGGCTCCTGCCGTAGCAGTCCATTCTACGTCGGACAGTTTGAACGGGACTGCGACTTCCAGGTAACTGCTATAGGCTCGCTTGCCATCCTTGTTGGCACCATCGTTCCCAGCAAGGTTCGTGTACCACTGGATGCTCGCTACACCGAAATCGTAGCCAATGTTCGCCTCGAAAAGGTGGTTCGTGCCATGGGCATCGTACTTGAAATAACGGTTATCCGGATCGAGACCTGAGTTAAACCAATAGTCGGTGATGCCGATATTCAGACCGCCAGTCGTGTAGCCAAGCGTCAGGTCGAACTCCTTTGTATCTGAGGCATCTGTCAGCCCTACGCTACCCCATGCCGTCAACGACAGCCCCTTATAGCCTATTCCGAGCGTTGGCTGCAACGACACGTTACCCAGATCCTGACCACGCCAGATGTAACTACTTACGAAATCGGCTGCTACCGTTGTCTCTATCTTCTCCTGAGCAAGGGCGGTAGCACCAACTACCAGTCCCATTGCAAACAAAACAATCTTTTTCATATCCATCTCTTTTTACCTCTTTACTTTTTTACCTTTAATTATAGCACATCTCTCCGTGCTCATAAATATCCAGTCCCTCTTCCTCTATACGTTTGCTGACACGCAGCCCAAACAACTTCTTGATACCGAAGAAGAGTACTACCCCACAGGCTGCGGCCCAGAGGTCGATAACCAGGATGCCGAAACACTCAGCCCCGAAGAACCCCCAGCCATGTCCGTAGAAAGCACCATTGCTGGTAGACAGCAGACCCGTCATCAGCGTACCGAGGATACCGCAGACACCATGTACCGATGAGGCACCTACAGGATCGTCGATATGTAGCTTATGATCGATGAACTCGATGGCATAGACGAGGATGACACCACATACGAGACCGATGATGATGGCACCCAAAGGGCTCACGAGGTCGCACCCTGCCGTGATGCCCACCAAACCAGCCAGCACGCCGTTGAGCGTCAACGAGAGTGAGGGTTTGCCATACTTCCACCACGTCAGGAACATCGTAGCCGTACCGGCTGCAGCAGCCGCTAGATTGGTGGTCAGGAACACATGACTGATGGCGACGCGGTTCACCTCACCGCTGGCAGCCAACTGTGAACCAGGGTTGAAACCAAACCATCCTAGCCAGAGGATGAACACACCCAACGAAGCCAGCGTCAGCGAATGACCCGGGATAGCGTTGCTCTTGCCTTCAGCACTGTACTTACCCACACGGGGGCCAAGAGCCAAAGCACCCACCAAGGCCAGCACACCACCAACGCTATGTACAATCGCTGAGCCTGCGAAATCATGGAACACATCGCCGAAGGTCGACATCATAAACGAATCGGCGGCATCGTTGCAGAGCCAGCCTCCACCCCAAGTCCAGTGGCCCTCTATAGGGTAGATGAACAGCGAGATGGCTGCAGAATAAACAACGTACATTGAGAACTTGGTGCGCTCGGCCATAGCACCGCTGACGATAGTCGCCGATGTGGCACAGAAGACGGTCTCGAAAATCAGGAATCCCTCAGTTGGCAGATCGCCGTGATAGAAAGAGAGGTCACCCCAGTTGGGCGCACCGATGAATCCTGCTCCGTCACTGCCGAACATAAAGCCGAAGCCCACAAAGAAGAACAGCAGGGAGCCAAACATAAAGTCGACAAAGTTCTTCATCAGGATGTTGGCGGTGTTCTTACTACGTGTAAAACCTGCTTCACACAGTGCAAAACCCGGCTGCATCCAGAAAACCAACATGGCTGCCAATAGCATCCATACGGTATCAAGTGATAATCCAATTTCGTTCATAATTAATTTGTGTTTGTGTTGTTACCCTTTTAATTTTTTTCTTCTCACTTTTACTTCTTATCCCTCAGCACCGTATCGCCATTTTCGCCTGTACGTATGCTCCACGTGTCGATCATGTCGCTTACAAAGATGCGACCGTCGCCAACCTCACCCGTATGGGCTACCTTCAGGATCACCTTTACCGTAGGGTCTAGGAAGATGTCACGACAGACAATAGTGATTGCCACGCGTTCGATGACATCGGTAGAATACTGAACACCACGGTAGATACGTTCCTGACGACTCTGCCCGATGCCATGCACGTCGTGGTACTCAAACCAGTCGATGTCAGACGACAGCAAAGCAGCTTTCACCTCCTCAAACTTCGTCTTTCGGATAATTGCTTCAATCTTTTTCATACCTTCAACAATTTTAACACCTTATTAATAATACCTAAGTAACATTTTGTTTATTTCACGGTGCAAAGTTACGACGTTTTAACAACAAAGCAAAGACAAAACAAACAAAAAGAAACTAAAAATAAACAGAAAGTTGCAAAGTGTAAACTTTGCAACTGAATTTTCTTGCACTTTTCTTTCACTTTGAACCTCAAAAGTGCAATTTAGATACAAATTGTCACCTACCTCGACCAGTTCTTGATTCTCTCCAGAGCCTCATTCGTCTTTTCATGACTGCCAAAGGCGGTGAAACGGACATAACCCTCACCCGATGGGCCAAAACCGACACCAGGGGTGCAGACGACGTTGGCACCATAAAGAAGGGCCTCGAAGAAGCTCCATGACGACATGCCGTCAGGTGTCTTCATCCATACATAGGGAGCATTTTCACCACCATAGCACTCGTAGCCAAGATGACGCAGCGTTTCCAACATTGTCTTGGCATTTTGCATATAGTAGCCGATCGTGGCCTTCACTTGTTCTTTGCCTTCTGGCGTATAGATAGCCTCAGCAGCTCGCTGACTGATGTAGCTACAGCCGTTGAACTTGGTACACTGCCTTCGCAGCCACAGCTGATTCAGCGGGATGCGCTCGCCCTCGAACGTGGCAACACTCACCTCTTTCGGCACGATGGTATAGCCACAGCGTACACCTGTGAAACCCGCCGTCTTGGAATACGAGCGGAACTCGACAGCACATTTCCTCGCCCCGCGAATCTCGTAAATAGAATGTGGTATCTTAGGATCCTGGATATAGGCCTGATAGGCAGCATCGTAGAGAATCAGGGCATCGTTCTTCAGGGCGTAGTTCACCCATTTACGCAGTTCCTGCTTGGTGATGACCGTACCCGTGGGATTGTTAGGATAGCAGAGGTAGATCACATCAACAGGACGCCCTTTGGGAAGTTCCGGCACAAACCCATTCTCTGCCTTGGTAGGCAGATAGCATACATTTGACCAGCGACCGTCACTATAAGTACCGCAGCGACCGATCATCACGTTGGAGTCTATATAGACGGGATAAATTGGGTCGGTGACACCGATGAAGTTGTCCCAGTGAAGCAACTCCTGGAAGTTGCCTGTGTCGGACTTCGCACCGTCATTGATGAAGATCTCGTCGATATCAAGATGGATGCCACGTGGCAGGAAGTCATTCTTCAGGATAGCTTCGCGGAGGAAGTCGTAACCCTGTTCAGGACCATAGCCGTGGAAGCCTCCTATAGTGGCCATCTCGTTGACTGCCTTGTGCATGGCTTCCGTGACGGCAGGACAGAGTGGCTGCGTCACGTCGCCGATGCCAAGGCTGATAACGTCGGCCTTGGGGTGCATCACCTTGAATGCGTTCACCTTCTTGGCAATGTCGGCGAACAGGTAGTTGTTCTGGAGATTCAGAAAATGAATGTTTACTAGTGCCATAGTTGTTATGTTGTTTGAAGTTTTATTTCACCGTCGAAGACAAATTCTGCCGGACCAGTCATCAGAACATGACTGTCACTCTCACGCAGTTCGATGTGGAGGGTGCCACCGTCCATGACAATCTGTGACTGACGACCAGCACGACCTGTGATGAAGGCTGCGACGGCAGTTGCACAGGCACCTGTACCACAGGCCTGTGTGATACCGCTGCCACGCTCCCATACACGAGTACGGATAACATCATCATCCGTGACACGGGCAAATTCGATATTGCAGCGTTGAGGGAAGGCGGGGTGATGTTCCAGAAGACGACCAGACTCACCCACTTGGTCTACATCGTCTGTGAAGATGACATAATGAGGATTGCCCATTGACACGAAAGTACCCTTGTCAAGACCACGTGACGTAACGAACTGCTCCGGATTCTCGAGCTGGGGTCTGCCCATATCGACGGTGACGCTCTCCACCACGCCATTATCGACGTGGAGGTGGAGCGTCTTAATACCAGAATTTGAAAGCAAACGTATTTGTGTTTTTGTTGTCAGACCTCGTTCGTAGAGGTATTTCCCTATACATCGCGACGCATTGCCGCACATCATAGCCTCTGACCCGTCGGCATTGAAGATACGCATGGAAAAGTCTGCTTCAGGTATCGGGGAGGCACCTATCAGCACCAGTCCATCGGAGCCGATGCCCTTATGACGGTCGCTCAATAGAACAGCAGCCTTGACGGGGTCGACGATGGGGTGCTCCATCACATTCACGTAGACATAGTCGTTGCCGCATCCGTGCATCTTGGTGAAAGGTATATTACTCATTCTTTAACTCTTTACTTTTTTACCTTTTCAGAAAATCGTCAACTTTCTTTGCAGTCTGCCTGCCACTGGCCATCGCACGTACCACGAGTGAAGCACCGTTAAGAGAGTCACCGCAGATGAAGACATTTGCCTGATATTCAGGGTGTTCAGGCTTGAGGAATCCCATCGCCAGCAGACAAAGCTCTGCCTTGATAATCTCCGGCTCGCCCTTCTCAACCATGATGGGACGACCTCCATTGGGATTGGGTTCCCAGTCGATTTCCTGTACTTTCACACCAGTCAACTTGCCATCTTTGCCCAAGAACTCCAAGGTGTTGATATTCCAGCGACGGGTACAACCCTCTTCGTGACTTGAGGTGGTCTTGAGGGTGCGGGGCCAGTTGGGCCAGGGATTCTGCGGATCATCAGGACCTTCTACAGGACGAGGCATGATCTCAATCTGAGTAACACTTTTACAACCTTGGCGGTGGGCCGTGCCGATACAGTCGGAACCCGTGTCGCCACCACCGATCACAAGCACATCCTTGCCCTTGGCTGTGATTCTTTCATCCTTAGAAAATTCCATACCAGCCAATACACGGTTCTGCTGAGAGAGCAGTTCTAGGGCAAAGTGAACACCCTTCAGGTCGCGACCAGGAGCCTTCAGGTCACGGGCCGTAGGTGTACCGGTAGCGATGACGGTCGCATCGAAACCGGGGAGTCCTGTTATCCCGGATTTACCTGAAATATCTTCGCCATAGCGGAACATGATGCCTTCTTGCTCTAACAGGCGGATACGGCGGTCGATAATGGCTTTGTTAAGTTTGAAATTGGGGATGCCATAGCGAAGGAGCCCACCTGCTGCCTCATTCTTCTCAAAGACGGTCACTGTGTAGCCCATCAGGTTGAGGTCGTTGGCAGCAGCCAGTCCGGCAGGACCGGCACCGATGACAGCCACTTTCTTACCGTTGCGGACGATGTCGGTATGCACCTGGATGTAGCCTTCGCGGAAGGCGGCCTCAGTGATGGCGGCCTCGTCTTCACGGTTCGTCGTCGGCTCGTGGTTGAAACGGTTCAGCACACATGCCTTTTCACACAGAGCAGGACAGATACGACCCGTAAACTCTGGAAAGGGGTTGGTGCTGTTGAGCAAACGGTAAGCCAATTCCCAGTCACCCTTATACAGGGCGTCATTCCACTCTGGTGCCTTGTTCCCCAAAGGACAAGCCCAGTGACAGAAAGGTACGCCACAATCCATACAACGCGAGGCCTGAAGCTTACGTTCGCGGGTGTTGAGCGTCTGCTCCACCTCGCCAAAGTCGTGGATTCTATCGTGAATCGGACGGTAACCCGCCTCTTGACGGTGTATCTCTAAAAATGCTTTCGGATTTCCCATTTTTATCTTTTTACTTTTTTACCTTCTTACCTTTTTACTTTTAGTAATCTCGCTGTATGTCGGCAATCTTATCTTGCAGTTTCTTAAACTGCTCCTCTTGCAACACACGCTTATACTCGATGGGCACAACCTGTATGAATTCATCGCAATAGTGGTTCCAGTCGTCAAGCATGCGACCTGCCAGAGCACTGCCTGTATGAAGATAGTGCTGACGGATGAGTTCGAGCAGTTCTTTGCGTGAGACACTGTCCTCAACAAGGTTGATCTCCACCATGTCCATATTACAGAAGTAGTCGAAATTCTTGCGCTTGTCCCATACATAAGCCACGCCACCACTCATTCCGGCGGCGAAGTTACGCCCCGTCTCGCCGAGCACAACCACGCGACCGCCCGTCATGTATTCGCAGCAGTGGTCGCCAGCTCCTTCGATGACGGCAATGGCGCCTGAGTTGCGAACACCAAAGCGTTCACCCACCTTACCATTGATATAGATTTCACCGGAGGTAGCACCATAAAGGCCCGTATTTCCTGCGATGATGTTATCCTCTGCATGGAAGTCCTCACTACTGCGGGCTGGTGGAAGAATACTGATACGTCCACCGCTCAGTCCCTTGCCGAAGTAGTCATTGCACTCACCCTCCAGCTTCAGGTTGAGCCCCCGAACTGCAAAGGCACCAAACGACTGACCTGCCGAACCCTTGAACTTGATATTGATTGTGCTGTCGGGCAGACCCGCTTCGCCATATTTCTTGGCGATGACACCACTGAGCATCGTGGTAACGGCACGGTCGGTATTCTTGATGGCATAGTCGAGCGTCACCTCTTCCTGGTTGTCGATAGCCGTCTGTGCTGCCTTGATAATCTCTTCGTCCTTAACACCGCTCACCTTGGTGAATGCGCCACGATCCCAGTACAATGCCTTATCTGTCTCCGGCTTATGCAACAGACGGGCGAAGTCAATGGTCTGCCATTTCTCTGCCGTTGCGTTTATTGCCGTATTACGACAATCCTTCACCTCTATCAGCTCCGTATGACCAATTATCTCCTTCAGACTATGGACACCGATTTCACTCAGATATTCACGCACCTGCTCTGCCAGGAAAGTGAAAAAGTTGACGACATACTCAGCGCGTCCCTCGAAGTGCTTGCGAAGCTCCGGGTTCTGGGTGGCCACGCCCATAGGACAGGTATTCGTATTACACTTTCGCATCATCACGCAACCCAGCACGATCAATGGCAACGTACCAAACGAGAACTCATCAGCACCGAGCATGGCCATGATGATGACATCCTTGGCAGTCTTCAACTGTCCGTCAGTCTGCAGACGCACCTGATGACGCAAGCCGTTGATGACCAGGGTCTGCTGTGTCTCTGCCAGTCCTATCTCTGGTGAGATACCAGCAAAGCGCATCGAGCTGGCAGGGCTTGCACCTGTACCACCCTCGGCTCCACTGATGACAATCAGGTCGGCCTTGGCCTTGGCCACTCCGGCGGCAATGGTTCCTACCCCACTCTCCGCTACCAGTTTCACACTGACGGCTGCCGTCGGGTTGATATTCTTCAAGTCGAAGATCAGCTGAGCCAGATCCTCTATACTATAGATGTCATGATGAGGTGGGGGCGAGATGAGCGAGATGCCTGGGATGGCGTTACGCGTCTTGGCGATGATCTCATTGACCTTGAAGCCAGGCAGCTGACCACCCTCACCGGGTTTTGCGCCTTGGGCCACCTTAATCTGAATTTCTTCTGCATTGACCAGATACTCGGCGGTCACGCCAAAGCGTCCGCTGGCAATCTGCTTGGTCTTGCTCGACAACGACACGCCATCCACTTCTGTGTGATAGCGGGTGTTATCCTCACCGCCTTCACCCGTATTGCTGCGTGTACCGAGTTTGTTCATGGCCAGTGCCAGTGCCTCATGAGCCTCAATACTCAATGCACCGAACGACATGGCACCCGTCACGAAGTGCTTCACGATTGACTCTACCGGCTCCACCTCATCAAGAGGCGTAGGAACCGCCGCCTTCTTCCAACCGAAGAAGTCTCGAATGAAGATAGGACTTTCCTTCTCATCCACCTGGGCTGCCCATTCCTTGAACTTCTTGTAGTTTCCAAGCCTGGTTGCCAATTGCAGATGCGCGATCGTCTCTGGATTCCAGGCATGCTTGATGCCATCTTTTCTCCACGAGAACTGGCCGTGGTTCGTCAGGTGTGTCACTGTGTCACTGCAACTTACAGAACGAGCTTGCTCGTGCAAAGCTATTTGGTCGCGGGCTATCTCCTTCAATCCGACACCGCCGATAGTGCTCACCTCAGTACCGAAATACCTTCTCAACAGGTCTTCGCTCAGTCCGATACTCTCAAAGATCTTCGCACCTCGATAGGAACGGATGGTAGAGATACCCATCTTCGACATAATCTTCTTCAGTCCCTTGTCTACGGCTTTGATATAGTTCTTCTCTGCCGTGGCATACTCCTCCTGAATCTTGTGGTGCTTCACCAGATTGTCGAGAATGGCGAAGGTCATATACGGACAGAGCGCACTGGCACCATAGCCCAGCAACAGGGCCGCATGCATCGTCTCACGGATCTCACCGCTCTCCACGATCAGTGCCGTCTGTACACGCTTACCCACGCTGATCAGGTAATGATGCACTGCCGAGACAGCCAGCAACGAAGGAATAGCCGCATGCCTTTCGTCGATGTCACGGTCGGTGAGGACAATATAGTTCACGCCCTCGTCGACACTCGCCTCAGCCTGATGGCAGAGGTCATCCAAAGCCTGTCGCAGACCATCTTCACCCTTCTCAATGTCGAAAAGCATGGCGAGCTTCTGAGTCTTGAAACCCTTATACCTTATATTACATAATATATCCAGTTGTGTGTTCGTCAGCACGGGCTGTGGCAGACGCACCATCTTGCAGTTCGACGCATCTGGCGTCAGAATATTAGTTCCCACGGCACCGATATATTCCGTCAAACTCATCACGAGTTCTTCGCGGATAGGGTCGATGGCGGGGTTTGTCACCTGCGCAAACTGCTGACGGAAGTAGTTGAACAGCACCTGCGGACGGTCACTGATCACTGCCAGCGGTGTGTCATTGCCCATGGCGGCTACCGGCTCCTGACCTGCTGTCGCCATCGGCACGATAGTCTTATCGATATCCTCCTGACCAAAGCCGAAGGCTACCAGTTTCCGCTCCAGGTCACTTACGTGGTTCTCAACATGTCTTCCGCTCTTGAGCTTCTCCAACTGTACACGGTTCTCGTTCAGCCACTCTCGGTATGGATGAGCCTTGGCCAACTGTTCCTTGATCTCACCGTCGTAGTATATCTTGCCTTCCTGCGTGTCGATGAGTAATATTTTTCCTGGCTGCAGACGACCCTTCGACACTACGTCACCGGGCTCAAAGTCCATCACACCCACTTCGCTGGCCACTACCATCATACCCTGCTTGGTGATAGTATAACGGCTGGGACGAAGACCGTTTCTGTCAAGCATACCTCCGGCATAGCGTCCATCGCTGAACAACAGGGCGGCAGGTCCGTCCCAAGGCTCCATCAGGATAGAGTGGTACTCGTAGAACGCCTTCAGGTCTTCCGAGATAGGGTTTTTGTCGTTGAAACTCTCCGGCACCAGGATCGCCATCGCCTGAGGCAGTGAGAGACCGCTCATCATCAGGAACTCAAAGACATTGTCCAGCGAGGCCGAGTCGCTCATGCCCTCCTGAACGATGGGACGCAGGTCCTTGATGTTACCCAATGCCTCACTGTTCAGTACACTCTCACGCGCCTTCATCCACCCGCGGTTGCCACGAATGGTATTGATCTCGCCGTTATGGGCCAACAAGCGGAAGGGCTGGGCCAGTTTCCATTTAGGGAATGTGTTTGTGCTGAAACGGGAATGTACCAGCGCCAGTCCGCTTGTAAAGTAATCGTTCGACAGGTCAGGGAAATAGCGTCTCAGCTGTCCGCTGGTCAGCATGCCCTTATAGATGATGTTCTTGTTCGACAACGAGCAGATATAGAAGTCCTCGTGGTCGATGCGGTTTTCTATTCGCTTGCGTACCTTATATAATATACGCTCAAACACGGGGACATCCTCATCGGATATTCCCGTCACGAAAATCTGCTTGATAGCAGGCTCCACCTCACGGGCAGCCGCTCCGAGCACCTCAGGGTTCGTGGGCACGGCACGGAGATGCATCAACTGCAGTCCTTCGCGCTCTATCTCCTCTATCATCACGGAGAGGATGCCCTGCTGCACCTGCTCGTCACGGGGCAGGAACACCAGTCCTGTGCCATATTTACCTTTCTCCGGAACGGGGATACCCTGCAACAGGATAAACTCATGGGGTATCTGTACCATGATACCTGCACCGTCACCTGTCTTGTCTCGTGTCTCAGCGCCGCGATGCTCCATGTTTTCCAATACCTTCAGTGCATTGTCAACAAGTTCATGGCTCTTGCCTCCGTGGATATTCACTACCATACCTACACCGCACGCATCGTGTTCGTAGTCTGGTTGGTATAATCCTTTGCTTGATAGTTGCTGTTTACTTTTTGTCATATTATTCTTGCTAAATCTTTCTTTTGTCTTGATTTCGGGTGCAAAGGTAATACAAAAAGTTATTAAAACAATCGTTTTTATAACAATATTTTTGTTGAAATTCGCACACAAATATCATTTTGTCTTGATTTTGGTTGTTTTTATAACAAATTGATAGTATAAGCGTTGTGGCTGGAGCTTGATAGCTTACACTTTGTTATTTCGAAGGAAATTTTTGGTTTAAAGTTGAAAATTTATGCATTTCTTTCCTAAGAACCATGTACCTTTGCACTCGAAAGCTTTCAAGATGACATGTATTATTAATAAAAGGTAAAAAGGTATGAAAAAGATTGAAGCAATTATCAGGAAGACAAAGTTTGAGGAGGTCAAGGAGGCCTTGCTCAACTCCGACATCGATTGGTTTGAGTACCACGATGTGCATGGCATCGGCCAGAGTCGTCAGGAAAGGATATATCGTGGCGTACAATATTCTACGGACGTGATTGAGCGTGTGGCTATTACGATTGTGTGTCGTGATGTGATACTCAATCCTACTATTAAGGTACTTCTCGAAGTGGCCCATACGGGTGAGATTGGCGATGGTCGTATCTTCGTGAGCGACGTCATCGACACCTGGAGCATCCGCACTGGTGAGCACGGCGACACGGTGCTGAGGGATAAGAAGTAGTTAAGTAATTAAGAAGTTAAGTAGATAAGTAGTTAAGGATAACAACAAACACAAAAACGATTATGGATACAATAGGATTATCACTTGATACGGTATGGATGCTGTTGGCAGCCATGTTGGTTTTCTGGATGCAGCCGGGTTTTGCGCTGTGTGAAGCGGGTTTTACGCGTAGTAAAAACACGGCGAACATCTTGATGAAGAACTTTGTAGACTTTATGTTCGGCTCACTCTTGTTCTTCTTTCTGGGCTTTGGCTTTATGTTCGGCAGCGAGGGTGCCGGTTTTATCGGAGCACCCAACTGGGGCGATCTGAGTTTCTATAAGGGCGATCTGCCGGTAGAAGGCTTCCTTATGTTCGAGACCGTCTTCTGTGCCACTTCTGCCACCATTGTGAGCGGCGCGATGGCTGAGCGTACAAAGTTCTCGATGTACCTTATCTATAGTGCGGTCATCTCACTGTTGATCTATCCCATCGAGGGTCATTGGACCTGGGGTGGTGGCTGGCTCTGCAGTGATGCCGCTGATGGCTTTATGATGAGGACCTTTGGTGACGTGTTTCACGATTTCGCAGGTTCTGCTATCGTACATAGTGTGGGTGGTGTACTGGCACTGATTGGTGCCATGGCTCTCGGCCCCCGTATCGGCAAGTATTCGAAGGACGGCAAGAGCCGTGCCATCCCTGGTCACAACCTGACGATGGCTGCCCTGGGTGTGTTTATCCTCTGGCTGGGCTGGTTCGGATTCAACCCCGGTTCTCAACTGGCTGCAAGCGGTGAAGTGAACCGTATCGCCATCTCACACGTGTTCCTGACCACGAACCTCGCGGCTGCTTCCGGTGGTGTGGCTACGATGTTCCTCACCTATATTAAATATGGTAAACCGTCGCTCTCTCTGACGCTGAACGGTGTGCTGGCCGGACTCGTGGGAATCACGGCAGGCTGTGACCTCGTATCGCCGATGGGTGCCGTCATCATCGGACTCGTCTGTGGACTGGTGCTGGTGTTTGCCATCGAGTTCATTGACCACGTGCTGCATATCGACGATCCTGTGGGTGCCTCGTCAGTTCACGGTGTCTGCGGTATCCTCGGCACGCTGATGACAGGCCTGCTGTCTACTTCTAACGGCGCCTTCTACGGTCACGGCTGGGGATTCTTCGGTGCTGAGTGCTTTGGCATTCTGGTGATTGACCTCTGGGCTGCTGCCTGCGGATTCGCCCTCTTCTACGGCATCAAGTTCGCTCACGGCCTGCGTGTTGACAAGCGTATTGAAGAAGAAGGCCTGGATATCTACGAGCATGGAGAGGCTTGTTACAACTAAATTAATTGTATTAGCAGGACAATAAATGGTGATAATTGTTGTTTATAAAAGAAAAAGGAATATGAAAAAGATGGTATTATTTGCTATGGGGCTGGTCATGAGCATGACCGCCATGGCTCAAAATGATATAGAGACCACGATTAAGGGCGATATTGTCAGTAGTTATATTTGGCGTGGCCAGGACTTGGGTAGTGTCGCCATTCAGCCAACTCTTGGGATAGGATATAAAGGTTTGTCGCTGACTGCCTGGGGCAGTTATGGACTGACCAATCCTGACGACGTGAAGGAGTTCGACCTGACATTAGGCTATACCCTTGGAGGTTTCAATATCGGCATCACTGACTACTGGTTCAGTGTGGGTCTTGATCCTGATGCCCGCTATTTCAAGTATGACGCCCACGGAACCAACCATATATTTGAGGCCACCGTTGGCTATGACTTCGGTCCTGTCGCCCTCGCCTGGTATACAAACTTCGCTGGCAATGATGGTTTTAATAAGGATGGTAAGCGCGCGTATAGTAGTTATTTCGAGGCAAACGTCCCATTCAAACTGGCTACGGTCGACTGGACTGCTACGGCCGGTGTCGTTCCTTTCGCCACCACATCATATGGTACAACGGGCTTTGCTGTCACCAATCTGTCGCTTCGAGCGACTAAGGACATTAAAGTGACCGACTCGTTCTCCATACCCATCTTCGGACAGGTGACGGGCAATCCCTGTTCACAGAAAGCATACCTGGTTCTCGGTTTCACGCTGCAACCTTAATCTTTTGCCAGGTCCCCCCCTCTCCTCAACTCGAACAGGAGAGGGGTTTTATGTTGATCTGCCATCCCTGATGAGAATGTAGCATGTGACACATTGCAGCGTGAGCCTTCCGTTTGGAAACAAAAAGAAAGATACTGGAGGGCCGGCGCCCTCCGATACTTTACATTTTGTCATCTGACGGCTTTTTTAACAATTGAAAGTCAGGACAACTCATTGGTGGAAATTGGAGAAATGATTAATTTTGCAGTCCATAAAAGAGATTCGTTTTTTATGGATACAAAGTACATATTCGTCACGGGAGGTGTCGTTTCCTCATTGGGAAAGGGTATCATCTCCGCATCAATCGGCAAACTGCTACAGGCACGCGGTTATAAGGTGACCATCCAGAAGTTTGATCCCTACATCAATATTGATCCAGGTACGCTGAACCCC
>CAMNPN010000047.1 GCA_946548085.1 uncultured Prevotella sp.
GGAAACAATATGGTGATCGTGCTTCATCTTCAACGCTGATATCCAGCAGTATCTGTGACCAAGACACTGATTCGGCTGCAAAGGTACGAATAAATTTCGTAACATGCTCGAAAAAACGGAAATATTTCACGAATTACTTAAAAACAACGGATTAGACGGATTACACGGAATATTTTAGAACCAGTTCATGAGGTCGCGGAGGAAGGCGGTGAGCTCGGCAGCCATCTTCTCATCCTGATAGATGTTGGGATGCCAGTCGTTGCCATACCAGGGATCGCCGGTGATGGGTGAGAAGTCGAAGCGGTAGACCTGGGCATCGCCAGACTGACGGGCCTCGGCGGTGACCTCGTCGAGCAACTGGCGGCACTGTTGGAGCTCCTTGCCATTGAGCATCGACCCGCTGAGGAAGACAATCTTCGACTGGGGGTTGTGGGAGCGCACAAGACGGTAGAGCGTCTGGTAGCCCTGTTTCAGGAGTTTCAGATCGTAATTATTCGTAGACAGGTCGTTGGTGCCGAGGTTGATGCAGACGACATCGGGCTGGTAACGGGCGAAATCCCACTTCTCACGGAGGAAGGAGGCCTCCTGACGCAGGTCGAGGTCGAGGGCATAGCCGGTGTACTCGTACTGTACGGGCATGCAACTACGGGGGGAGCCGGTCTTCGCATCGCCATAGTTGCGATAGGCGCCGATACCACTGCGGGCCACCACCCAGTGCTGGGCACAGAGCTGACGGGCGGCGATGGAGGCATAGGAGTAGTAGTGGTTCTCGGTCTCATAGGTGAAGTGCTCGTTCTTGTCGGTGCCTTCGTTGCCATAGCCACAGGTGATGGAGTTGCCGATGAACTCGATCTTACGGTCTGGGAGGGCTGGCGGAGGGAGGAGCGACTTGCCGGGGTCGAGGATGAAGCCCCAGAACTCGGGGTACATCTCGTAGCCCTCAATGGCATACATCAGACGGATGGTGTGACGGGTATCTGGCAGGGCGGTGGCGAGGGTGACGACAGAGTCGTTGTCGCTACGGAAGGTGACCTTGAAGGGCTCTGCGGCATCGACCTGGGCTACGAAATAGCCACTGCGGGGCTTGGCGATCATCTGGAGGGAGGTACCCTCGAAGGCGGCAATGATCTGTACGCCGGGGTAGTTCCAGGCGGGGCGCTGGGGATTGGTGAAGCTGACACGGCCGGTGTAGAGGATATTCTTGTCGGCAGGACTGACGATGGTGCCCTTGAGGGGGAAGGTCTTGTTGGTTGCGCACAGGGATTGGCACACTAACATGATTACACTGATACAAAGAAATTTTTTCATAAACAACGAATTATTTAAAACCACAGATTTCACAGATTACACGGATTATTTAAGAGTACGGATTATGCGAAATATTTTTATACAACTACGGATTTAACGGATGACACGGATTATTTATAAGTACGAATTGTGCGAAATATTTTTATACAACTACGGATTTAACGGATGACACGGATTGTTAAATAAAATACGGAGGGTCAGGGCGGGGAGCCGGGGAACTTGGAGGCGAGGAAGTCGTGGAAGGCGGGGAGGTAGGCATCGGTGACGTGGATGATGGCCTCACCGATATAGATACAGTCGTTGCGGTCGACTTTCCGGATCTTGTCGAGACAGACGATGAAGGAACGATGGACACGCATGAAACGGTCGGCGGGGAGCATCTCCTCGACGGCCTTCATCGTGAGGTGGGTGACGAGGGGACGGTGCTCGGAGTCGAGAAAGAACATGACATAGTCTTTCATGCCACTGACGTAGAGGATGTCACTGAGGGAGATTTGACGGTATTCGCCGTCGACCTTGAGGAAGAGGGTTGTGTTGTTGTTTACAGTTGACGGTTTACTGTTTACAGTTGGAGAGGGGGAGGGGGAGGGGGTATCGTGGAGGGAGGAGTGTGGAGTGTGGAGGGAGAATACTCCTGCCGCAGAATCAGCTCCTGAACATATCTCACTCCTCACTCCTCCCTCCACACTCCTCGAAACACTCTCCTCCCTCCTCGAAATATCTCTCGCAAACCATTCCTTCGCTTTTTCGACAGCGGCGAGGAACTTATTGTAACGGATGGGCTTGAGGAGGAAGTCGAGGGCACGGACCTCGTAACTCTCAAAGGCATACTCCTTGAAGGCGGTGGTGAAAATGACACGGGTGGCAGGGGGGAGCATGTGGGCGAGTTCCATGCCATTGAGGTCGGGCATCTGGATATCGAGGAAGAGGAGGTCGGGCTGTTGCTGTTTGACGGCAGTGATGGCCTCAACGGAGTCGGTGAAGGAGGCCTGGAGAACGAGGTCGGGGGTCCTGGCGATGAATGACTCGAGGAGTTTGACGGCCAAGGGCTCGTCGTCGATGACGATGCAGGAGAGGATCATTTTTTGTTTACAGTTTACAGTTTACGGTTTACAGATGATTACCTGTTTTGTTTACAGTTTACAGTTTACAGATGATTACCTGTTTCGTTTACAGTTTACAGTTTACGGTTTACAGATGATTACCTGTTTCCATTCTTCACTTTCAGGGTGATGCGGACACGGAAGATGTTATCGACGAGGGACTGCTCCCAGGTGTAACGACTGGGGTAGATGAGATCGAGGCGACGACGGGTGTTCTCGAGACCAATGCCAGAGCCACTACGGTCGGCATCGTCCTTGGGGTAGTTGGTATTGGCACAGGAGAAGACGAGGACGGAATGGGCGGGGTCAGGGAGGAGCTCGAGAGAGATGTCGATCTTGGAGGGACGGCTGCTGCTGATGCCGTGCTTAAAGGCATTCTCGATGAGTGAGATGAAAAGCAGGGGGGCTATCTCCAACTTTGAGCCCTGCACTCTGAACGCTGCATTCACCTCGGTCTTGTCGTTGCAGCGAAGCTTCATGAGAGAGATATAGTTGCGCATGAAGTCGATCTCACCCTGTATGGGGACGGTCTCACGGCGCGTCTCGTACATGGCATAGCGCATGAGGTCGCTGAGCTGGGCGATGGCATCCTGCGCCTTGTCGGCATCGATCTGCACGAGAGAGGAGATATTGTTGAGGGTGTTAAAGAGGAAGTGGGGGTTGAGCTGGTTCTTGAGCCACAAGAGCTCGGCCTCAGTACGCTTCTGCTGCTCATCCTTGAGCTGTTGCTTGATGACCATCGTGCGGCGCACATGGTGCACGAGGAGGGCCACACCGGCGAGGAAGGCGCTCATGAGGATGGCGACAAGGGCAGAGGCATAGAAGTTGCTGAGGGCGTACTGGCGGTAGCGCTCGTTGGGGATGCGCTCCAGGAACGTCTGGGGGTCGAAATTATAGAACCAGACATAAGCCAGTGCGACAAGGATGACGGCGTTGCCCACCCAGAACAGCCAGCGGCGACCACGGTAGTAGCCGTAGGGCACGAGGACGAAAGTGTTGAGGAAGTAGATGGCTGCCGACGACCAGTGGATGCGGGCATTCATGTCGAAGGCCTGCATGGCACCGGTCCAGCTCTGTGTGGCGATGAACGCGGAGATGGCTGGCACCATCAGGAATGCCAGCCATGCTGCTATTTGCAGTCCGTAGAATATGATGTCCTGTCGCGTGATGTTCACTTTCATGCTGCAAAGATAATTATTTTTTTTGAAACAACAAACATTTTATTGATTGTTTACAGTTTACGGTTTACGGTTTACGGGTATTGTTTACAGTTTACGGTTTACAGATGATTACTTCTATAGGCAGGTTATCAGCTTGCACAGAATGGCTTGCCAAGTAATCACCTGTAAACTGTAAACCGTAAACCGTAAACAATCTTACTGTGGCATAGTTCCGTTGCCGTTGCCGGAGCCTGCATTGTTGATGATCTCACCCTGCGACTGTTGCTCGATGAAGTCGTTCTGCACACGGTTGACGTGCTGACGGGCTCTTACCTTTGAGTTGCCGAAGGTGTAGCTGACGGTGAAGGTGACACCGTAGATGGGCACGCGGATATTGGTATGAGAGGTGAAGTTCTGTCCTCGGCTGCTGCTCTCGATGGCGAGGTTGCCACCCTTGTTGAGTCCGACGATGCCCTGCAGGCCTAAGGTGAGCTTATCGTTGAAGAAAGTCTTTGACAGACTGCCAGTGAGGATATTGAATCCGCCGCTCCATCCCTGCAGGGTGTAGTTCTTCGTAGAGGTGATGGCGAAGGCACTAAGCTTGAGGTCCCATGGGAGCGTCTGCTGCAGGCCAGCCATGATGTTGGCCGTCCATCCACTGTTGCTCTGGCTGAGGGCATCGCTGCGCAGGTCGGTGTAGTTCAGTCCGCCGTTCATGAAGAGTCGTGTGCTCGGGGTGAGGAGGTAGTTCACGTAGGCACTCAGCCCCGTCTGGTGCCGCTTCACGACGTTGCCGTAGGTGGTGTTCAGCAGGTTGTCGCTGTCGTAGAAGCTGTATTGTGAGATGGCATTGTCGGTGAAATTGTGATGGAGGTTGAGGTTCACCATCAGCTTCGGGGTGAACATGTTGTAGACCAATGAGAGGTTATGTGCCTTCTCCACGTCGAGGTCGGGATTACCATAGTTGAGTGCGATGGGGTTCGACTTATCGACATAAGGGTTGAGGTAAGAGATGCCGGGACGGCTGATGCGCATGTTGTAGGTGAGGCCGAGGTTACTGCCCTGAGAGATGGTGTACTGCAGGCTGGCGCTGGGCACGAGGCTGCCGTAGCCGGTGCTGAAGTCATGGCCATTGCCAAGGTGATACTCCACGTCCTGCCAGGTGTACTCATAGCGTACGCCCGTCTTCACGCCCACCTTGTTGAAGTTGCCCACATATTCGCCATAGCCGGCGAGGATCTTGTTCTTATACTCGTAGTCGCTGCTGGTGGCGGGATCGTAGACACCCTTGAGGTAGTACTTCGAGTCGGAGGTGGCATCATGGAACTGCAGCTTTCCACCGAGGTTCAGCGTCTGTCCGACGGCGAGGGGCATGGTGTAGTCGAGCTGGAAGGTGTGGTTGGTGGTCTTGTCATCATTCTCAGAGTAGCGGCTCGTGAGGTCGGGCAGACCCACACCCCGCGTGCCACCGAAGGTGTTTGTGGTCTCGGTGGTGGCAGGACTGTAGTTCAGCTGGTAGGTGAGTGCCAGCGACTGTGTGTGCTCCTTGTTGAAGAAGCGCTGGTAGTCGATGCTTCCGCTGAAGGAGGTGCGCGCGTTCTTCATGTCGGCACGGCTATCGTAGCTGAAGTCTGCGACGTCATAGCCTCCCATCTTCGTGGTGGTGGTGCCCGTGCTCTTCATCGACATGGTGTTCACCTGTGCCGTGGCGTTGAGCATGCTCATCTCGCTGAGCTGGTAGCCCAGGGTGAGGCTCCCCATGGTGAACGGGGTCTTCACGTCGCTGGTAGAGGTCATGATCTGAGAGACGCCGTTGTCCTGAATCTGCTCCAGTTCGGTAGAGGTGTTACCCGGTTTGTTGTAGCTGGTCATGGCGTTGACACTGTAGGAGAACTTCCCCTGCTGGCCGCTGACGAAGGCACTCCCGCCAAGCTGCTTGGTGCCTGCCGAGGCGCGGACTGTGCCATTGTAACCGTTCATGCTATAACTCTGCGAGGGCATGCCCCCGGCAGCAGGCATCTGTTTGTTCATCACGATGTTGAGCACGCCCGTGGCTCCCTCGGCATCATACTTCGCACCCGGGTTGGTCATCACCTCGATGCTCTTCACGGCCGAGGCAGGCATGCTCTTGAACACCATTGAGGGGTTGGAGGAGAACATCACGTTGGGCATGCCATCGACATAGACCTTAAACGAGGAAGAGCCGTTGACAGAGATGTTGTCCTGGCCATCGACGGTCACCATGGGCACCTTACGGAGCATGTCGAGGACGGTGTTCGACTTCGAGTCCTCGTCGTCGGCCACGTTGTAGCTCATCTTGTCGACCTCCATCTTCACCAGGGGCTTCTGTGCCACCACCTCCACGCCCTTCAGCGCGGTGGCATTCTCCTTGATATACAAGGTGCCCAGGTCGAGGGTAGGCTCGTTGCCCAGGGTGACGGTCTGACGGAGATCCTCCTTACCCACGCTGCTGAACACGATGTCGTAGCGGCCCTTGACCGTCAGCTGTTCAGAGAAGCGGCCGTCCTCCTTGGTGAGGAACATCGCCACGGGCTTGTCGGTCTTACCCTGTTTGAACACACGGACGGTGGCAAACGGCTCTGCCTCGCCAAGGGTCTCGTCCATCAACACGCCCTTCACAGTGGTCTGGGCACTCACTACTGCCGACAGCGTCAGCAGCATCATCACGAAGAAAAATCTCACTTGTTTCATATCTTTGCTTTTTTTATTTATCTAGCTTTTTTGAATGCTGGTGCAAAGATAGCGAGAATCTCCTTCGCCCGCAAGAAAGTTTCGACGACTTCCTGGGATTTTTTCGACGACTTCGCAAAAGCCGCTTATTTGATGATGGCTGTCCAGCCACCACCACTACTAAGGCGAATGTTCAGGCGGTCGTTGGCCGTAACGGTCTGCCGGGTGTGCTTATAGTCGGTAGCCTCCTTCATCGCATTCACCCCATCAGCGAAGATATCGGCCTTAAACTGACCGTTGCCAAGGAAAGAGAGGTCGATAGCGAGGTCGCGTGGTGTCCAGTCGGTCATGGCTGCGACATACCATGTTGCTCCTTTGCGACGGGCAATGACGGTGTATTCGCCCAACTGTCCGTCAAGGGCAATCGTCTCATCGAAGGTGGTGGGAATCTGGGCGATGAAATCAGTACACTCCTGGTTCTGCATATATTTCGTCGGACTGTCGGCAAGCATCTGCAGGGGTGCTTCGAAGGTGGTGTACATCGCCATCTGGTGTACACGGGTGCCCTGCGACATGGGGTTGTCGTTGTTGCCGAAGAAGTTGTTACGCATGGCATTGGTCATGGCTCCCGGCGTGTAGTCCATGGGACCTGCGAGCATGCGCAGATAAGGAGCAGTGACATCGTAGCGCGGTTGGTTGTGGAGTGGTCCGTCGCCCACACGCGGCTCCCACTTCGAGTTCTCCAGGCCCTTTACACCCTCAAAGTTGAAGATGTTCGGATAAGCCCTCTGGATGCCGAAGGGCTTCAGGCCGTGGAGGTCGAGATAGAGGTGATGGCGTGAGGCACTCTCGGCGATGCTGTAAGCCGAGGCGATCACCTGCTGGTCGTCGCGGTCGAAGAAGTCGACCTTGAAGCCCTTGATGCCCATGTCGGCATAGTGTTTCATGACAGCATCTGTCACGGCAGTGTCGCCTGTTGGATCATTGCCAATGAGGTTACGCCAGCTGGACCAGAGGATGATGCCCACCCCCTTCTGCTGTCCATGGGCGATGAGCCGCGGGAGGTCGATGGCAGGGTTGAGGTTGTCCATGAGCGACTCCTTGCCGCTCCATCCCTCATCGACGATGATATACTCGAGCTTGTTCTTGGCCGCGAAGTCTATATAATATAAATAGGTGTCGGTGTTCATGCCCGACAGGAAGTCGACACCACTGATGTTGGTGTTGTTCCACCAGTCCCAGGCCACCTTGCCGGGCTTGATCCACGACGTGTCGGAGATGCGACAGGCAGGCGCCAGGCGCTGGGCCATGTCACAGTTCAGGATGTCGGCATCACGCTCAGTGACGACCACGGCACGCCAGGGCAGAGACTGCCGGCCATTCAGTTTTGCGATGAAGCCGGCCCTTTTCGTAGGCACGAGATTCAGACGGTCGAAGCCCCCCACCTGCTGTTCTAACGGATAGGGCGCGAACTCCGCCTTCAGGCTATGGCCCTCGCCCTTCTTCAGAAACATGCCCGGATAGTTCTCTACGCCAGCATCCATCACGATGGCCTTCATGCCCTCAGGCAGGCAGACGGCCAGCGGACTGATGGTCAGCGAGTCGGGGAACATCTGCGACAGCCGCTGTTCGTCGTAATACGACTCAAAGGAATAGCAGTAACGCTCGCCACCGCGGTTGTCGTTGACATAGGGCACGAAGGCCTGGTAGTCGTCGGCAAAGCAGAACTCCGCTGTTTCGTCGACCACGTTCAAGGGCTTTGCGTTTGTGCTGATGAGCCGGTAGGCCGCCCCGTCGTCGTAGGCCCGCACCTCGATGGTGAACTTCTGTGAGGTATAGAGCAGCAGCTGGCCATAGGCATCGCTGACAGACTGTTTCTTATAGAACGGCGTCTCGAAGCTGGTGTCGATGCGATGACGCGCCACCTTCCCCACCCTACCAAGGCCCAGGGACTTCTTTCCCTGCTGGGTCTGGATGTCGATGCGGGAAGGCATCAGCACCGTCTTACCGTCATAACGCACCGACCAGCACACCTGCTGGTCAGCCTCTACCATCACACTCACCTTCCCGTTAGGTGAGCTCACTTCGTAATGAGCTGCGGCAGCAGACATCGTTACCATGCAGAACAAGGCCAGAATCTTCGTTTTCATAATTATCGTTGTTTTAGTTATACATCAGTTGCCTTATCGCTTCCAGAAGCGGGCGGTGATATCCTCGAACTCACCCTGGTCGTTCTGGCGGTAAAGCCGTTGGTTGGTGGTAGGCCTCTTCAAAGGACCGAGATGCCGGATGAAGGGGCCTATCTTTATATAGTCGAAATCGTTTTTTTGAATGAGAGGAGAGATGACGGTACGTCCGCTGTACCAGGCCACGCGCAAATGCGGATACTCCTCATGGACATACTGTGCGAGCAGATCGACACCCTTAGGGTCGCTGTCGCCCCCCATGAAGGCGATGCAGGTAAGGTCAGAGCCATACTTGCCGACAAAGGCGTCGATGGCCTCTGGATTGAGCGGGAGGCCAACATCGTCCCAGAGGTAACGGCTGTGACACCCAGGACAGTGACACGGGCAATTAGAGATGTTAATTGCCAGTGTCACTTCGTCGGGTATCTCCTGGAATACGATGTCAGAGTTGACGTACTTCAGCATGAGCTACCTAAGCATGTGCATAGTAACGGCGTGAAGCCTCCTCCTGACGTGCCTGAGAGAAGTTAGACACACGCTTCAGATAACCAATGATGCGCGTCATATAGTCGACATTCTTCGAATGGCAATGCGGGCACTCCTTCAGGTAGCGCTTGTCGATATGGCCACAGTCGTTGCAGACGGTGTTGGGGATGTTGAAGGTGAAATAGTTACATCCCTCCTTGGCGGCGACCTTCAGCAGGTGGGCATACTGCTCCTTGGAGAGGTGCTCCTCGAGGTTCATGTGGAGTGCGGAGCCACCCGTGAGGTGCTCGATATACGGTGCACCATGCAGCTTGAACTTGTCGATGATGGTGAGCGAGTTGTCCTCGACGACATAGAAATAACTGTTATAGCAGTCGCGGGGCACGAAATAGCCATCCTCACGGTCCCACTTGGCATGCTTCACGCCGACGTTCTCGGCAGGAATCATCTCGCAGTTGAACATCACATCCTTCGTGCGATACTTCTTATTATACTGCTCGATGAGTCCGAGGATGCCCTGTACGAAGTGCAGGTAGTCGTCGTTGGGCGTGATCTTCAGACCCATGAACTCGGCAGCCTCCACGAGTCCGTTGATGCCAATGGTGAGATACTGTCGGCCGATGTTGATATAGCCTGCATCGAAGAGCGGCAACATGCCGTGAGCCTGCAGTTCCTTCAGGTTCTCGTTATAGGCCAGCTGCACCTTATGACAGAGGTCGATGACAGAGCTCAGGTAGTCGAGGTAGTTGAGTTCATGGTTCACGGCGAACTGGATGCAGCGGTTCAGGTTGATGGTGAGCACGCTCTTCGATCCCGTGCTGACACCGCCAGCACCGAGGGTATAGGAGAAGCCGTTGTCGGTGATCTCGTTGCGCAACCGACAGCAGGAGCTCAGCGAGTCGGCGTTGTTGCTCATGTAGGTGAAGAAAGAGTGTCCCTCACTGTACATCTCGGCGGTGAAGTCGCCCCACTCCTGGTCGCGGCAGTCGCCATTCTCATCAGTGAGCAGCGCCATCGTCTCCACGGGGAAGGTGAGCAGTGTCTTCGTGCGCTCCTTATTGAACCACTTCATGAAGCGCTTCTGCAGCCAAGAGAGTCCGTCCCAGTCGGGTTTGGAGCCATCGGGGAAGTAGAAGTCGCCGAAGATCGACTCGAAGTAGTAGCGATCGTAGTAGGCGATATTCCAGAACACGGCCTGATAGTTACGGGCACCCGTGGGCTGGTTAAGCGTGTAGACAATCTGTTCGAAGTAGTCGGTGATGACCTTGTCGATGGTACGTTTCTTCAGCGAGAGGTCAGCCTGTTCGTTGGCGCGCTTCCAGTAGTCAAGGCCATACTCCTTGCCAATGAAATAGTTCATGTACATCAGGAACTCTGGTGTGGCACAGGCGCCGCTGAGCATGGAGCTGACCATGAACACCATGTTGACGAAACCGCCAGCAAACGACTTGAGGTTTGTGGGGGCCGTGGAGTTTCCTCCGATGCTCGTGGTGCCACCAATGAGCCAAGGATACATCGTAATCGAGGCGCAGTAGTTGGCCAGACTGGTCTCATCGTTCTTATATATAAAATGGTGTGTCAGCTTGTCGATATACTCGTCGGCCAGCTGCTTACCATACATCTTCTTGATGCGGTCAGTGAGCAGGCGACGGTTCAAGCGGATGAAGTTGGACTTTGGCAGTTCGCCGATGAGCGTGGCGATGTTCTTGTGCTCCACATTGGCATTGGCATCGTATTTTGAGCCTGTGGCAGCGTTCACCGACTCGGTGTACTCCGAGAGGAACATCATCTTCTCCAGCGTGTCGCGGTCTTCAGAGTGGGTCTGACGGTAGAGGATGAACGACTTAGCCACATGGTAGAATCCCTCCCGCATGAGTGCCTCCTCCACCTGGTTCTGGATGTTCTCCACGGTGATATCATCGTGGATGTCGAGATGGCTGAGGATCTTTGAGATCGTTCCCAGGTCGGCTGGTTCGTTCACACTGTCGAACGCCTTGACAATGGCATTCATGATCTTGTCCAAAGAGAACTGAGCCTGAGACCCGTCTCGTTTAGTGATGGTAAAGTTTTTAATCTCCATTGTATTGTTTGTTTATGTTTATGCTTTCTCCGTCAGTTAGAGTGATCCATTTCGGGAAACTTTTTCTTTTTCTGGTTTTTAAAAGTTGTCCGTTTTGGAAAACCGAATCCGGTTGCAAAGGTACAAATTTTCCTTATACCTTATATCACTTTAAATCTAAAAAAAACATAAAAAGGCCAAAAAGGCGATTTTATCGCTTGGCAACAAATACAATCTGCGAGGAATTCAGGAAATTGGTTTGCTTCTCGTCGACATAGACCGCAGCGGGAATAATCTGTACCATCAGCTCGCGAGTCTCGGCATCGAAAGTACCAAAGGAGTAGAGGTTCTCATAGTAGAAAGGTATCTGCACCTTATGGTCGGCGCCGCCATAGTTGAGGTTGTACTCAAGGGCATAGGGGTTGACGAGGAACTGCACGGGTGATGTCTGTATAAAGTGCATCTGGCATCTGACATCCCGAGCAGGAGCGGCAGCCAGGGCCTCCTGCAGGGGGGCGTTGTTGGACACAGCGGCTGCCAGCACCTTGGCGGGGAAGTTGGTGATGACAAGTGTGCTGTCGGTGGGGATATGCCAGGTGCCATCAATCGTGTCGACCTTCTGCGACAGGCCATCGGCCGTCTTTGCCAGATAGAGCAACTTACCGGCATAGTCGCCGCCAACGGTAAGATAACACTGGGCGATCTCCGCCTTTGAAAGCTGCTTGGAAGAATTGTTGTTGTCGTCATCGTTCAGACACGAGGTGACACCCATGACTGTCGTCAGACAGAGAAGGAAAGAGAAAAATTTTGTTGTCTTCATAATTATACCTTATTTTATTTACTAATCCATAACCTAAACTTATTCACTAAAACAGCCGCAAAATTACACAATATTTGTGAAATAAAAATAGCGAAGCGGAATTTTGTGGCATTTGTATGCAAAGATTTATAATTTATTTTGTAATTTTGCACTCAAATTATGATGGATGAAGATTTTGACATACGTGAAGAGCGGTTCGCTCAAGGAGAGAAAGACTTTGAGAACGCGCTGCGGCCACTGGCCTTCACTGACTTCAGCGGTCAGAAGAAGGTTGTGGAGAACCTGCAGGTATTCGTAGAGGCCGCGAAATATCGCGGAGAGCCACTCGACCACACCCTGTTGCACGGTCCTCCCGGACTGGGTAAGACCACGCTGTCGAACATCATTGCCAACGAGCTGGGCGTAGGTTTTAAGATTACCAGCGGTCCCGTGCTCGACAAGCCCGGCGACCTGGCAGGCATCCTCACCTCACTGGAGAAGAACGACGTGCTGTTTATCGACGAGATCCACCGTCTGTCGCCTGTGGTGGAGGAATATCTGTATTCAGCGATGGAGGACTACCGCATCGACATCATGATAGACAAGGGTCCTTCGGCGCGAAGCATCCAGATCGACCTGAATCCGTTTACGCTCGTTGGTGCCACCACCAGGAGCGGTCTGCTGACAGCCCCCTTGCGGGCACGTTTCGGCATCAACATGCACTTAGAGTACTATGAGCCTGAGACCCTGCAGAAGATCGTGGAGCGCTCTGCCGGCATCCTGGCCATCCCCATCACGGAGGATGCCGCCCTGGAGATAGCAGGTCGCAGCCGAGGCACGCCCCGTATCGCCAACGCCCTGTTGCGGCGCGTGAGAGACTTTGCCCAGGTGAAAGGTAACGGCAAGATAGACACCAAGATCACGAAGGTGGCCCTGACGGCCCTGAACATCGACCAGTACGGCCTCGACGAGATCGACAACAAGATCCTGCTGACCATCATCGACAAGTTCAAGGGTGGTCCGGTGGGTATCACAACCATCGCCACTGCCATCGGCGAAGATGCGGGAACGGTAGAGGAGGTGTATGAGCCCTTCCTCATCATGGAGGGATTCATCAAGCGCACGCCCCGCGGTCGAATGGTGACAGAACTGGCTTACCGGCACTTCGGGCGTAACCCCTATGGGGGAAACATCATGGAACCGAATCTGTTTGATGTTTAGTTTACAGTTTACGGTTTACAGTTTACAGTTTACAGTTTACGGTTTACAGTTTACGGTTTACAGATCATTGAATATTGATTTAGACGATATGAGGACAGGAATATTCGTGGGGTCGTTCAACCCCTTTACTGTAGGTCATGACTCCATCGTGAGAAGGGCCTTGCCACTGTTCGACCGACTGGTGATCGGTGTGGTAGGGGATAACGTGCATAAGCCAGACATGCCCTCTGCCGAAGCACGCATGAAGGTGATAAGCGATCTCTATGCCGAGGAGCCACGTATCGAGGTGAAGGTCTACCACGGTCTGGCAATGGATTTCGCCAAGACAGAGGGTGCGAGATATATCGTGAAAGGTGTGCGTACGGTGAGTGACTTCGAATATGAGCAGTGGCAGGCAGACTTCAACCGCCAGATCGGGGGTATAGAAACCATCCTGCTCTATACTGAGCCCGCGCTGGCCAGCATCTCATCGAGTGCATTGCGAGAGCTCTCGCATTTCGGTGTCGACGTGAGTCCCTATCTGCCGAAGAAAGAGGCGAGGGAGGGGGGATAGTTTACAGTTTACGGTTTACGATTTACAGTTTACAGTTTACGGTTTACGGTTTACAGTTTACGGTTTACAGTTTACAGTTTACGGTTTACAGTTTACGGTTTACAGTTTACAGTTTACGGTTTACAGTTTATAGTTTATAGATGATTACTGATTAGAGCTTAGATGATTACATATGAAGCAGAGGGGGTGAAGTTCCCCCATATCAAGAAACGCGAGACATCAAACTGGATTCGCCGTGTGGCTGAGTCGTATGGCAAAAGAGTCGGTGAAATCGGCTATATGTTTGTCAATGACGACAAGATCCTGGAGGTGAACAATGAATATCTGGGCCATGATTATTACACCGACATCATTACCTTCGACTATTCAGAGGGGAAAACGATCAGCGGTGACCTCGTCATCTCACTCGACACCATCTTCACCAATGCCGACAAGTACGGTCGTCCCTACGATGAAGAACTGCATCGCGTGATTATCCACGGCATCCTCCATCTCTGCGGGCTCAACGACAAAGGACCCGGAGAACGGGAGAAGATGGAAGCAGCGGAAGACAAGGCCCTTGCCATGAGGTAAGGACTCAGACCGACAGGTGAAGGCGTCGCAGACCGGCTACGGCGCTTAGATATAATCCTTGAAAGCCTCGTCGTACTCAGGACTGGGAGCCAGCTGGCCATTCACGAGGCATACCAGTTCCACGGTGGCACGGAAGCAGAGCTTCTCATCGCTGGCACGATAGATATCCTGATAGAACCAATAGCGGAAGCCATCCTTTTTCAGATTCAGACGAGAGATAAACTCATCATCGCAGCGCAGGGGGACCTTGTACTGCAGTTTCATGCTGTGGACGACGGCATCGATGCCCTGCTCATGGAACTTGGCGAAGCTCACGCCAAGGCTACGGAGGAAGAGGTGGCGGGTGTGCTCGGCATAGTGGAGGTAGTTGGCATTGTTGACGATGCCCTCGATATCGCACTCGTAATCGCGCACTGCCATACGGGTTTCGAAGATATATTTCATTTTGTTGAGGGTTTACTTATTTAGTTTACAGTTTACGGTTTACAGTTTACAGTTTACAGTTGATTTGCTAGCAAGCCCCTCTGAATCCTCAGGGTAATCATCTGTAAACTGTAAACCATAAACAGTAAACAGATCCAGAATTTCGCTGAAATGGGTGATTTTCACCAGCCGGGGATGCTCAATGTCGTCGAAGTGTTCGAGTTGCCACGTGACATGGAAGGGGATATGGATGGCCGAGGCCCCGATGTTGAGGGCCGGTGCGATGTCACTCTTCAGCGAGTTACCCACCATCAGCAGGTTCCTGGGCTGAATCTCCAAGTGCTCACAGAGCTGCTGAAACTCCACCTCCGTTTTGTCAGACGTGATCTCGACATGCGAGAAATACTTGCCCAAGCCACTGCGCTTGAGTTTGTTCTCCTGGTCCTGAAGTTCCCCTTTTGTGAAGACGACGAGGCGGTAGGGCCAGGCCTGCAGGCGTTGCAGCGTCTGTTCCACCTCCGGCAACGGCGTTGCAGGCAGATGGAGCAGTGACTTGCTATGGCAGAGCAGGTCGGAGAGCTGTTCTGTGGAGAGATGGTCACCGCCCACGCGAAGGGCCGTCTCGATGATAGAGATGGTAAAGGCCTTACAGCCATAGCCAAGGTCGGCCATGTTACCGCTCTCTGTCTTGAAGAGCTCCTGGGCAGGGTTTTCGCAGTAAGGCGCGATGAGCCGGTAGAGGTGGTTCTCTACGGCCTCGAAGTGCGACTGACAGTCCCACAGGGTGTCATCGGCGTCGAAAGCGATTACTCTGAATGGTGACAGTGCGGGCATACTCCTTTGATGATAAAGTTCGTGCTATGCGCCTCGAAGCCCTCTGGCAGCAGCAGCTCAGGCATGTGCAGGTGGTCGAGGCAGAAGGTCTGCTGACATCTCTCGCAAAAGAAGTGCGGGTGCTGATCCTCATCATGGTCATCGCAGTGGCTGTGGCACAGCTCATAGCGTGTGCCATCGCCACCGCCTTCGATGGCATGCACCATGTGATGGTCTCTGAAGAGCGTCAGGGCACGGAACACATTCGACTTATCAATCGTCTGTATCCTCCGTTCCAGTTCTGCCAGCGAGAGCGGCTGGACCGTCTCTGTCAGAGCCCTGGCCACCATGATGCGGTTGGCTGTGGGTTTGATGCCATGCGCCTCGAGCAGCGCGATGATTTCCGTGTTCATGCTTGATGTTTCGTCATGACCGTTCTTTTTTCGACTGCAAAAGTAGCAAAATTATCCCACATAAGCAAGGATTTGGCTAAAAACCTGCGATATCGGCACTGTGCCGTTACAGTCCGCGCTCCGCCCAGTCGCCCCTATCGAGGTTGCGGTAGCCGATGGCTTCAGCGATGTGCATGGACTCCACCCGCTCAGAGCCAGCAAGGTCGGCGATGGTACGCGCAACTTTTAGGATACGGCTATAGGCACGCGCAGAGAGTTTGAGGCGTTCCATGGCCATGCGGAGCATGTCGAGCGAGGCGGCATCCGGTTCTGCATATTCATGGAGCATGCGTTCCGTCATCATCGCATTGCAGTGGACCCTTCCCTGTCCGCCCTGTTTAGGGAGGGCGCTGAAACGCTCTGTCTGGATGTTACGGGCTTTGATGACACGTTCACGGATTTTCGCACTGGGTTCGCCAGGCTGCATCTGTGAGAGTTGGGCGAAGGGCACGGCCTGGATCTCACAATGGATGTCGATACGGTCGAGCAGAGGTCCACTGATTTTCGAGAGGTAACGAGCGATCTGTCCCGGTGTGCAGACACAGTGATGTGTCGGATCGCCATAATAGCCGCAGGGACAAGGATTCATCGAGGCGACGAACATGAAGGAGCAAGGGTACTCGACTGTATATTTGGCGCGAGAGATCGTGATCTTACGGTCTTCGAGCGGCTGTCGCAACACCTCGAGCGTGCTTTTGTTGAACTCAGGCAGTTCGTCGAGGAAGAGCACGCCATTATGGGCCATGGCCACCTCGCCAGGCATCGCCTTGTTGCCTCCCCCCGTCATCGCCACCTGCGATACGGTGTGGTGAGGAGAACGGAAGGGGCGCTGTGAGATGAGTGACGTGCCACTGGAGAGCTTGCCTGCCACGGAGTGTATCTGTGTGGTCTCCAGACTCTCTGCGAGGGTCAGTGGGGGCAGGATGCCAGGCAGGCGCTTGGCCATCATCGACTTGCCACTGCCTGGCGGACCAATCATGATGATGTTATGTCCGCCAGCCGCAGCGATCTCCAAGGCTCGCTTCACATTCTCCTGTCCTCTCACGTCGGCAAAGTCGAGATCGAAGGAGCTCTGTTGCTCGTAGAACTCCTTTCGCGTGTCGACGAAAGTAGGTTCATAGAGGCTGCTGCCATTGAAGAAGCTGATAACATCAGCCAGTCCGTCCATGCCATACACGTCGAGATTGTTAACGACGGCCGCCTCGCGCACATTCTCGTGAGGCACAATCAGCCCCTTGAATTTCTCCTTCCTTGCACGGATAGCTACAGAGAGCACGCCACTGACAGGCTTCAGCTTACCATCGAGACCCAGTTCGCCGATCATCATGTATTCGCCCAATATCGACTCGCTCACCTTTCCGTGGGCAGCCAGGATTCCAATAGCCAGCGGCAGGTCGTAACCACTGCCCTCCTTTCGGATATCAGCAGGCGAGAGGTTGATGGTGAGGTCGGCAGTAGGCGGTTTGAAGCCATTGTTGGCGACGGCTGCCCGGATACGATCATAGCTCTCCTTGACAGCGGTGTCAGCCAGTCCCGAGAGATGGAACTGCACGCCACGCGTCATGTTCACCTCGATGGTGATTGTTGTGGCCTCCAGGCCCATGACTTCTGCACAATAGGTTTTGACTAACATAGTATATAATTTAAGACATTGGATTTTTCTTTATTGTCAGGGCGATTTCTCCTCTAACAGCGGCCGGGCCTTGTCCTGCAGTTCATTGATGCGGAGGGTGTGGGCGATAATCTTCCCCTTGCTATCGGTCATGATGTTGTCAGGAATGTACGACAGTCCGAGCGTTTGTATCAGCGGACTCTCCCACATCTTCCCGTCGTTGATGATGCTCCACTTTACAGAGTCTTCCTCAGCCGTCTTCCGGCATCCTTTCACGTCGGCATCCACACAGATGCCAACGACCTTCAGCTTTCCCTCGTAGCGATGCTGGAAGAATGTCAGCTGTCGCTGCATGTTCACACTCTCGTAGTTGGACTTTGCCCAGGTATAGATGATATTCACCGTGGCGTTCAGGTCTGACGAGCTCACCGTCTTGCCATTGACATCCTTGGCGGTGAAGCTGGGGAGGGTGGCACCCTCTCTGAGGTTCTGCAGTCCCTTCATCTTCTCCGTGAGTCCTTTCAGCGAAGGCTCGTCAGGCCGTGCCTTCTGTAGCAGGGCTATCAGCCGTACGGCTTTCTGATAGTCGGGTCTCGGTATCTGGGCGAAGTATTTATTAAATAGGTATAGAGAGATCGGCGAGACCGGATTCTCCATGATGAACGCCTCCGCGGCCTGTGTCGCCTCAGGGGGTGTCATCTGACTGGTCTTCATGCGGAAGTCCGTCATTGCCTTGTTCAGGTCGGTACCCTTGATACGTGTCTCCCTCAGGTGAGAGGCATCGCCCTCAATCTCCACTTCCGTCCGTGGCTCAGCGAAGACAGGCAGTTCGGAAAAGTTTGGGAACACCAGTGCAAAGGTGACTGGCTCCTCGAGTGTGACCTCATAGCGGAAGGTTCCTTTCGCCACACTGATGGTGTCGAGTTTATGCGTGCCGTTAAGGCCGTAGATATAGAGTTCTCCTTGGTTGAACCCCTTGAAGGATCCTTCCAGGAGAAAGGTCTGGCGATCATTCCCACAAGATAATAGGAGGAAAGTGCAGAAGAGTAAGAGGTAAGAGGTGAGAAGTGAGAGGTGAGAGAATACTTTTGCCACAGATGCGATCTGAGGTTGGCATTCTTTTCCTATCTCCATTACTTTTGCCATTTCTCTCACTTCTCACCTCTCCTCCAGAAATCACTTCAGTTCCAGATCATTGTCAGCATAGCTGGCGAACGAAGGATCCTTCGTGATAGCGTTCTTCAGTGCAGCGGCAGCGTCGGCCTTGTTACCCAGACGAGCGGCGAGGATAGCCTTGAGGTAGTCTGTGGTAGCATCGGGGTTCTTGATGAACTTCAGCGTGTTCTCTGCCGTAGCGTAGTTCTTGTTCAGGATCTGAGCAAGGGCAGCACTGTTAGAGCTGATCTGTCCGAAGTCTTTTTCTGCCTGAGCGTAGTTACCCTTGGCGAGGTTCAGGTTGCCAATCACCTCCTGCAGGCCATTGGCATCGGTAGCGCCAGCAATCAGATTCTCTGCAGCAGCGATGTCGCCGTTCTTCAGAGCCAGCAGACCGAGGTTAGCGCTGGCCTCGGGCAGTGCGCCGTTCACCGTCTGTGCCTTCTTGGCATACTCGTTAGCCAGGTCGTAGTTACCCTTGGCATACTCGATGGTAGCGATGTTGTTGTAGGCACGGGCATCGTTGGGGTAGATCTTCGTGGCCGTCTTATACACTTCCTCAGCCTCAGCAGGGTTGCTCTTCTTGGCAGCGCCATAGAGCAGCTCCTCGATGTTCAGCTGCGTGGGGTCGCTGACAATCTGCTGAGCAATCTGCTCGTCGCTACGTCCGATAGTCTCGTAGTTGATGGTCATACGTGCACGGCGCAGCTGTGGCAGAATGCCGTCAGCCAGCTCGCGGAAGGCCTGAGAGATGTTACGGATCTGCTGCTCACGCTCCTGGGGATCCTTATACATAGAGAGGACGCGCAGGATGACATCCTTGTCCTGAATATCACTGGCCTGTACCAGCTGCTGGAAGCCTTCCCAGTCTTCTGCGGTGTAGTTAGCATCGACATTGGCGTCCATCTTCAGCTTCTTCAGTTCCTTGTTCACGAACTGCTCTGTCACCTTCTGGCGCTGTCCTGCCAGCTTTTCATTCAGGTCCAGACCACCATCAGGAGATGCAAAGGCAGACACCTCCACATTCTCCAAAGCCAACTTCTCGCGGTCGCTGTTGATCTGACTCAGCAGCTTGACGAACTCCTGCACAGAGTTGTTCTTCAGCTCACTCTTACGAAGCGAAGCCTGCTGGATGAGGAACTTGATGTTTGCCTCCTGCTTTTTCTTGTTGATGCGCTGGTAGCCGTCCAGAGCGAGGGCAGGAGCGGCCGACACGAGTGTCTTCTTGTACAGCTCAGACGTGGCGATGATGCCAGAAGCCACCTTCACGGCAGGCACGTCGAACTTCTTATTACCGATGCGGGCATCGAAGGTCAGATACATATCGGCCTTGTTGCAGTCGGCATAAGCGAAGTTGGTCTTCATCGTATAGTTGCCGCCCACCTTGTACTGGATGGTCTGTCCGTTGCCAGCCACGTTCTCACCCTGGAAGGTGGCGCTGCTGCCCTGTACGACGACTCCGTTGTCATAGCGGAGCTCCGGTACGACGGTCACTACGGCCTTCTTCTTCATATACTTCTCAGGGAAGTGGCCATTGATGGTTGCGGGTACTGTACCTGCCTGAGTCTCAAGCGGATTAGGGATCACGGTAAAGTTGTCGGCTGAGAGGGCTCCCAGTTTAGAACAGGAAGCGAAGAGCATCATCGATGCTGCAGACATTAAAATAATACTTTTCTTGTTCATAATGATTTATGTTTAGTAATTTATCGTTTCCGAAAGCAGGACCTCTGTGGTTCATAGTAAGTGAAGGTGCCGCGAGCGGGATTTCAAAACCCGCTTTGCAGCATTTCTTGCTAAGCAAGGCCTCATAGCCTGCTTGTAGCATTTCTTGCTAAGCAAGCGGTGCCGCGAGCGGGACTCGAACCCGCACGACCGTTTCGGGTCAAGGGATTTTAAGTCCCTCGTGTCTACCAATTCCACCATTGCGGC
>CAMNPN010000048.1 GCA_946548085.1 uncultured Prevotella sp.
ATTAGTAAATTAAAGTGAAAACGATAATAAAGCAATTAAACAATGCTAAAATATGAACCAATTATTTGGTTTGCAACATAGAGGGGACAGAGGCTGCTGTCCCCTTGATTCCGTCAAGAATTAAGAAAAAAGATATATATAGCAGCAGTTTTTTCTTGATTTTTATCCCCCTTTTCCTGATTTTTGTGTATCTTTGCAATCGCTATCTATTCGTTCCAGGTGGACTTATATAATAATGTATAACAAAATTAAACTAACGCGAAGATGAAACAAATCATGAAGCTGTGGATGCCCGCCCTGACGGCAGTGCTGCTGGGCCTGGCCTCGTGCGCAGAGAAAGACAACCCCGTGAGTGAAAATGGAGATGGAGTCCAGCCGATGGATACACCCGACATGACACAGTCGACGAGCGACCAGATGACCACCCGCGTGACAGTGCCCCTGACGGCTGCCGTCATGGGCAACTTCGCCGAAGGTTCCACCGGTGCCGCACTGGTGAAGCGGCTGCCACAGGCGACCAGCACCATCACCGCCGACACCCGTCTGGTGGTGCTGCCCGGCTCAGACTTCAACATGGAGGGCGGCCCGGCCGGCTCCTACGAATTTATGAATGCAGCCCGCGTGTTACTCAACGGTGGCTACATCGCCCTGGTGCAGCCGACTGTAGGACAGACCGGCATCTTCGGCATCATGCTGCTGGCCAGCATGGTGACCCTTGAGATGGAGGCCTACCTGCAGACGTTCGACATGCCAGAGGCCGCTGCCGCCCGGGCCGCCGAGAGCAGCGAGGCTGTGCAGCGGATGAAGGTGCGCTCGCAAAACCTGCAGGCCCTGGCCACCCGTGCCGGCAAAGAGGAGCTTGACGACCCGTTTGCCGAAATCGTCATCTTCGGACTGACCGACCACTTCATGCAGGAGCCGCTGCCCGACGAGGTGACGGCCTACATACACACAGCCGATGCCGGGGGCAACGAGACTGCTCCAGAGACAGTAACCACACGCACGGAGCGTACACCGTTTGTCTGCGGCCAAATGGCCGACGCTGCCGCCGAGTGGCTCAACAACGTAGAGGATACGCAGAAGGCATCGGCCCGTCGCACTATGACCCGTGCTGGCGGCAGCACCGCCATCAACGAGATAATGGATGCCTGCGAGACATTCACCCACAGCAATGCCATCGACTGGAAGGGATGGGATAGTGAGACATGGCACTACACCAATCGCGTAAAGACCACTATCCGCTCGTGGGGCGTACACAATATGGAGTCGAACAAGGACTACTACTATGTGAAGCAGAGTGTCACACTGAGGATGGGAAACGAAAACGGTTGGAAGATATATTACCCAGGTAATGAGAATGATTGGTACACTGCCACCAACCATGGCAGCTATAACCGTTGGTATGGCTCATGGCTGTCGCAGTATGTGACGACGATGAATCTGACGGGCAGCGGTAGCATCGCCTTAGAGGCCGCTACACCCAGCACCGACAACAACTCGCAGACCACCAGCATCAGCATCGGCTCTTCAACTTCAACCACCAAGACCACTGGCATTTCCTGGGGGGGCAGCGGTGGTGCCAACGCTTCAGGCCCCATGGGAAGTATCAACATTGGGGGCAGTTATTCTGTGGGCACCACCACAGGCACCTCGTTCACAATGGGCATGACGCAGACTCACAGGGACTTCGGCGTGACGAAAAACACATCGGGTAACACGGTGACGTGGACGTACAAGGGTGCAATGCCACAATACTATGAAAATCATGGGAATACCATCTATTATTGTCATCAGACGCCGGCCGACATCCTTGTTAACGACTGCGACGTGTCTGAAGATATCTGCTGGTCGGTCGGCAATCCGTCCGGGCAGTATACCCTCGGTATCACCTCTGCACCCCAAACCGCAGCAATGCTTTATGTATATAAAGAACAAAAAGGCTACAAAAATGCTCCTCACAAATACGAATACACCACAACGGAGACGGCTAACTACACCCACACGCTGTTGGAGCCCAACCGTGCCATGCAGACCTGGCGCATGAACCTGACCATCGATGAGTGGGAAGGCTCTCCAATAGGTGGCGTGCTGGGCGACCTGGAGGACGTCGTCCGCAAGGGATTCCCCGACCTCTACGCCAACGTGTTCAAGATTGCCGACAAGACAGCGACAAGCCTGAACACCATCACCTACATCGTCAACTACAGCAAGCAGATATTCGGCCAGCGCGAGGATATCCTGAAGAGCTACGCCAAATCGTATGGCGTAAAGAAGTTCACCATCCACTGGAGCTGCGACGACCTGAACGTGAAGACGCGCGAGGGCTTCACCGTCACTGCCGAGTAGCACGCAGAACTATAAACCTTACAACTCATTTCATCAGTTTACCAATGAGGTATAGTCATGGGACAGGCACCTGGGTATGGGTGCCTGTTTTCATGGCAATTTTTTTGCTATATTCCTGATGGTCTCGTCTGGGTCAGGGGACTCTACCCACTTTTTCATTGATGCGCTGGATGATTCCATAACTTACCCCAGTGAGTCTGGCGAGTTGACGAACGCCAAGCCCACGCCTGAGTGCCGACTCAAGGATAGAATTGCGCTCTTTCCGTTGGAATGTCTGAATAGCACAGATATTAGAATCAGAGCATAGTCTCCTGAGCAAGTCTCTCGCTTCGGAATCATTGATATGGTGAGGTACGGTTTTCTCTTCCTCCTTTTCCAGCGGGTCTTCAAACATTTCCAAGTGGGTAGAGTCCCCTGATCCGTCGTAAGACAAAATATCGTTATATGTATTCTATTCGCGTGAATTTTGCTGCCCCTTCTGCCCCTTTTGGGGTTAAGACTCTGGAATACAGGAATATAGCAGGGGCAGTATGTTCTGTTTTTGCTGCCCCTATGCTGCCCCTACTGCCCCTCTCAACGGTGTTGGGAGGCATTTCTGTCATCATGAGTGGGACTAGTCATGATGTCGTTGCTGATGCCGCTTTATGTCGTTGCTGATGCCTCTTGATGTTGTTGCAGATGCCTCCTAACGTTGTTGGGAGGCATTGCTTACAGGGAGAGTCGATACTTCTTATAGGGGTAAAGGCCTATTCCCACAGGGGTTTTACCCTATCCTTACTATCGTTTTCCTATACTCAAACAATCGTTCGCCTATACTCAAACGATCGTTCGGCTATAGGCAAACGATAGACAAGAAATTTTCAAGGGGCAGCATGGGGTAGCAGAGGGGCAGCAAAAACAGAACATACTGCCCCTGCTATATTCCTGTATTCCAGAGTCTTAATCCCAAAAGGGGCAGAAGGGGTAGCAAAATAATGTGTTATAACTATCTGTGACGTATTTCCATGATGACAATCTTGCTATCAGCTGGTGGTGCGGTAGAGGCGAAGTTGGTACGTGAGCATAAGTCCCCTGATCCAGAAGCCTTCTTCGTCGGTTACTGCCATCCAGAACTTGTCATAGGCATAGAGTTGATCCTCGCTCATGGCAGATTTCTCCACAATGCTCAGAGCCTTGCGCGTAGCTTCGTTCTCCAGAAGCTCTGCGGGAGCCTCTTCCGTCTTCTTGTTAATCTCCGTGAGGAACCTCAGCCACAGTACGGCCATCTTTTTCTCGGCAATGCTCTCGGGTCTGAATTTAGGAAGTTCAACAAATACGAAGCGAAAGCCTTCGATGATGCGGTCGGAGTGGGCCACGTTGACGATGGCATAGTCGTGGTAGAACTCATTGGGCTCGCTCTCAAAGCCGATGTCGTTGATCAGGTTCAGACAATAGACTGGATGAATGAGGTTGTAGCCCTCACCTTCCTTCAATTGCTTCACGACGGCCTTGCTGGTCTTCGCAGCGCACGTCGACCACACTGTCCTTCTTGCCGGGATTCTCTGGCACCAGCTCCGATGGCCAATACTCCACACTGACAATCTGGCCGTCTGGCTCCAGCGGCAACAAGGCATTGAGAAGGCTCATCACCAGATCCTTGTGCTCACCGAACACAAGTTTGAAGGTCAAATCTGCCTTGGGATCCAAATACTTTCCTGCCATTGTCTTTACTTCTTCTTTCGGGTTCTCGTCTTTGATATTCTCCATAGTTGTTTAAGTTTAAAGGATTCGACGCTGCAAAGTTACAAACTATTTCCCGAATGGCCAAATATTTCATTATCTTTTTAGTTACACAGGCGATACAGACCATTGGATGAAACATCTGAAAATCGCTCATCCCTCACATTTTTGAGCAAGAATCCTTTGTTTAAAGGGGTTTCGAGAGATTCATCCCTCACATCATCCCTCACATGACCCTTCACATACCCCTCACGTCAACACTCCTAAATAATGCCCAAATGTTAAGTCTAGATAAATAACGATTACCTCGGACAGGTTTTGTCCGCCCCTCCCCGTACCTTTGCCTCCAGAAACTTAAATGACTTTTCTTCTCAGTTTAAGGCGACTTGCCCTTCATGTTGTAATGAAGATTGGGCTGACTCATTCCAAAAAGTGGGGAAACAAACTGTAAGAGAACTCCAATAAAAATTGGTTTTCTGCTCACTTGTTCGTATCTTTGCACCCAGATGAATAAGAAAATATAGTATTCGCAAGTTGCTGGCACAGACGTTACCACCAAATGCTACAGCAAGGCTCTATGGGTCACAAGCCCATGGAAATGCTCATTTTTGTACTTGCTAATGGCCGCAAGACCTGCCTGCCTTGCGACCAGGAAACTATTACTCATCTAGGCAGCGATGTTGTTTTCTATCATATAATCCTTATGCTTCTCTATCTTGTCAAGGTACGACTGTATCTCTTCAATGAAGGATTGAGCTTTGTCACGCTTTGCACACAGATCGTAATATACTTTATACTCAGCATCGTATTCTGCCTTGAAAGTTGAATACTCAGGATGCTCTTTGGCAAAACGCTTGTCACGCTCATCTCTTATCGTGCTCCAGGCCTTACCTTTAAACTCTTCCTCTTCTGCAATGACATCATACATTTCGTCCCGCATTTTATTGTATTCGCCGTTTCTGGAACTAAGCTCATCCCATTTAGGCTGTTCTTTCTCGATGTCGGCCAAGATGGTTTCTATATACTTTTTCTTACTTGAAATCGCTTTTTCAAGTTCTGCTACGACTGTAAAATTGCAGTTCATTATACGCTTAATGTAGAAGCCGACTTTATCTGTTATTGGTGCAAGCGTCTGGAGTTGATCAAGGAATCCTAATGCTCCAGAGATCTTTTCACCCTTAAATCGTATCATATCATCGCCCGTAATAATGATAGTGTTAGGGTTAAAGAAGCTTTCTTGTGCTCTATAACTGGTTGCAGACTGAATCTTCTCCAAACCTGATACCATCTCTTCCACCTCATTTAATATGTTCTTTTGTACAAATGAAGCAGGATCGCCAACAGCACTATTATAGACATCAGCCGTGAATGCCATTGTTTTCATCCACTCCTGATTGTTTAGATGGTATCGTCTGGTGTAACGGATTATATCACTTGCACAGGCTTTACGGTAGTGAACCCACTGAGAATACGGCAGTATCCCTATACCTTTATAATATATCTGTAGAAAGAAGTAACTGGCACTGCCATACCCAAAGTTAGTAAGATAGACCACCTTAATGTCATCGTTCAGGTTGAATGCAGGTGATGCCCAACCAACCCTACGGTGTGAATATGCCAAAACCGAAGGGTCTTTATACAGATCATTGGATAAATCCTCCAACATTGCAGGTAGTACGCGATAGGCAATACGATTATAAAAACTTTGACGTTGGTCACGAGCATAAGATTCTTTTCCTACTTTATCTCCTCTTTTATCATACTCATCCATCTTTTTTCGATAATCAGCAAAAGAAATAAGCTGCAGACAGGGGATCCATTGATAAGAGTCTGACAGACAAGAGCAGAAGTCAAAGTCTAATGAGAGTCTTCTCAATGCACTTCCTTTCACGTAGTCTTGCATGTCCAATACTGAACGGTTATCATTATCCGCCATCCGTTTCAGTTCTTCAAGTTGATCCTGATAATTGAACTTAAGCTCTACAAAATCAACCTTCACTCGATCTTCATTCTCTTCTTTGCGAAGAACGCACATGTGCGTTTCATTCACCTTAACATTGTACATATTCATAATAGTTTCCTTAAAAAATTTATTTGTTTACTCATTAATACCCCAACCCCTCAAAAAGTAAACACTCACAGAAAAAATCTTTTTGATGTTTACATCTTACCTAATAAAAGTATATATATGTGTCAAACAATTATTTGCAGTTAAAAAAAGTTGCATAACATGTATATCTACATAAAATATTGTATCTTTGTAGCAGAATTCAGAATTATGAAGCAGATAATCCTCATACTGGCCTTATTCTTAGCATTACCATTAACGGGGAATGCTAAGAAAAGAGCTTTTCTTGTTGGGATCTCAACATACCGAGCAAATGGACGCACCGCATGGAATAACATTCATGGCAAAGATGATGTTGACTCTTTGGCTCCAGCCTTAGCCAAGAAAGGTTTCACAATTACCTCACTGGTAAATGAACAGGCCACTTATCAAGGCATAACCGCCTCTTTGAAGAAGTTTATTGCAGACACCAAGAGCGGCGATATCGTCTATATCCACTTCTCCAGTCATGGCCAGCCTGTAGAGGACGGACTGATTAAAGGCTTTGAGAAAGATGAGGCTGACGGATGGGATGAGGCAATTGTACCTATAGATGCCGGAAAAATTTATGGTGTAAATGGTTATAAGGGAGAAAAGCATCTGACGGATGATGAATTGAATGTCTACTTCAAATCAATCAGAAACAAAATCGGTCCCAAAGGAATGCTATATGTAGCAATGGATGCCTGCCATGCTGGTGAGATGTCTCGCAACGGCATAGAAACTGTAAGAGGAACCAATGAGGCACTATCGAAAGATGCAAGCAACAAATATAATCCTCCCCGAAGCAACATCAGGCATTATCGAGCGGAAAAATCGTCCGGGATGTCACCTGCCTTATTCATTGAGGCTTGCCAGTCTCGCGAGCGCAATACGGAAATCAGAATCAATGGCAAAGAATATGGAGCTTTGTCATACAATATTTGGCAAACCCTTAACAATATGGGGGTATTTGGCAAGAACGCCCAAGAATTCAAAGCCCATGTTGAAGGCTCTGCGAAAGCCAAAGACCGTTGGCCGAGAACTCAGACATTAGTAATCGAATCAACTTTCTAACAAGATGGAATTATTTAGAGGCCCAAAGTTCAACAAATTCATTTCGGATAATAGAGAGCGTACTTTGTTTTTCCTGAAATCCAAATATTCCGAGTTGTCTGAAGACGATATAAAAGATGTCTATCAAGAGTCATCTTTGGCCTTATACAAAAATATTGAGACCAATAAGCTTTCTGAATTGTCGAGTTCCCTTTATACCTATTTTTTAAAGATCTGTATCAACCAATCCATGAAGATGATCAGCAAACAAGGGAAGCATTTGACAGTTGGAATCAACGAAACAGATGTCAAGCAGAAGAATATGGTCTCCATTTCCAAGGTCGAAAATGTTATCAGGGTTAGCTCTGAAAGCGAATCTTCTGATGTTGTAGAAAGGAAAGCCAAACTAGTCCATTCCATTCTTGATGTGATGACGCCGCAATGTAAAAAGCTCTTATGGAGTTTTTATGCGGAAGACTTGAACTGGGCCACCATCGCACAACAAAATGGACTGTCGAATGCCAATACTGCAAAGAGCACAGCAAACAGATGCCGAAACTCGTTTAAGGAAAAGTATAATGAAATAAAGACTAAGATTTATGGCTAATAATATCGATAGAATAGACAATTATCTGGCTGATCAGATGACTCCAGAGGAAAACGATGCATTTCTGAATGATCTCAGAAATGATAAGGACTTGCGAGAGGATGCACAGATGATGGCTTTAATGATAAAGGAGATGAAGGAGGAGCAGGCCAAACAAGATTCTGAAGTCATTGAAGAAGTGCTTGCATCCCAACAGCAGGATAAGAAAGCAAAGACTATTAGCATGATTCGCTGGTCATTATCTATTGCTGCCATGTTTATTCTCATATTTGGGGCTACATTATTATGGAGCAGACAATCTGATTCCGATTCCCTATTCTCCGAATACTATACTCCCTACACGATGCAAGGAGAATCGCGTGGCAGTGATTCTGATGTGGAGAAAGAACTGGCTACCTTATTTAATCAAGTAGGTACTGCTGATGATATTACCCCGGTCATTAATCAACTTCAAAAGATTTACGACTCCATCGATTCTGAATACGAGTATAGTCTATATGCAGATGACATTACATGGTATTTGGCTTTGGCCTATCTGAAAGCAGACAACCCCGAAAAAGCAAAAGAGTTATTAGAGCCTTTGGCTGACAAAGAATATGAGAAGGCAGTCCTTCTTAGGGAAGAAATCGAGTGATGTCATCACATAATTAAACGTCAATTTGATGCACTAAACCGTGCCAAAGATGAATTGGCACGGTATTTGCTTTGCAATGTATTATACAGAGGCTAGTCTCTGAGATCCTTCTCGCTGTGCGATGGCGCAGCACTAACTTTAATGAAGAAAGGAGGTATATTATGAAAAAGACCAAGAAATAGATCCGCATTCATGCCACTTTGGCTATAACAGGTCTCGTGAAGATGTTGATATAGTTATATTGTGGCAATATCGATTTTGTTGGTATAATCGAGTTTATTCACTTTGTATTCGAGGTCGCAGCTATTTTCCGAAAATAGTAATCTTTCAATCGGGAGGACGTTATCCTCCCGATAATCCATCCAATAAGATAAACGAAGCCCAGTATTTTGGATTATTATATTTACCATTTTCAGCCTCTCTGAGATATTTCTGAGCCGATAGTAGTGACTGGTGTTTGCTCTGACCAGCAAGCAAGTTCTTATAGAATTGAGTCATTAGGATTTGTGTGGCTTTGTCATCAACCTCCCATAAACTCATGAGGATTGTCCTTGCGCCAGCTTTTTTAAAGCCACGCTGTAAACCGAATACACCTTCGCCCTGGGAAATATCACCCAATCCAGTCTGGCAGGCAGACAATACTACTAAATCAAGACCACGTAAGTCAACATCGGCAATCTCTTTAGCCGTCAATATGCCATCTTCGACGTTGTCTGGCAGTTCCTCGCCCTCCAATATATGATTGGCTCCTGACATAATCAGACCCGACCGTGTCAGAGCTCTGTCTTCTGCAGATGCCATGCGATTATCCAATCTTAGGAAATCATAGTTCATCTTATCCGCCTCCTCTGGAGTATAGTAGAATCCGTGTGTAGAAATATGCATGGTGCCCACTTTCTTTCCTGACAAGGATTTGAAGGATTCTTCAGTTCCAATGTCTCCAGTTAATAGAGCATAATTCCATTGGGCATTCTTAAGTTCCTTCCCTATCTGTTCAACTTCTATCTTCGTTTGTGGCAGTAGTTCTTTACCTCCTCGCATTTTCATTCCTCTCACATCTGCATGATCAATGAAGAGTTCATCTGTTATTGAGGTCTTCTGATTACTTGCTAAAGAATCAAAACTGGCATAATAATCCAAGCCTCCATATAAAACGGCATGTCTGTCTTTATCCAATTCTGTCCTTGTGACCAACTCTCTCGTAGATGATAGCCTGTACAGATTATAATTCTCCATTCCCGGCAGATATTCTATACCAATATTATATAAAACACCAGAAGGGGAGAAATATATATTATCTACATCTCTTAATTCAGATAGCAAAGGCTTCCAGACAAGATCTGTCATGTCTTTGTTTTGGAAATAAAGGGAATCAGATACTTGTTTCAATTGTCTCTCCTCAAAAAGGGGTATCATTATGGGACAGGGGGAATCTCTTTGCAATGTCAATGCAGCATACATAACACTATCATTGTGAATGGGTATCCGCAAAAATTCGATGGCAATATCTTGTGGAGATAGGTGTTTCTGAATATCCTGCCATTTCAATTTCATACTTTTAGTAACATCATCATACTCTTTACATTTTACAACAAGAGAATCTTCCAAGTTATAGATTATGTTTTGCAAGGAATCAATATTATGCATCCTTTCCAAAGAGTCTTTTTCAATTTCTTTGCTCAAAATATATCTATTGGCTCTGAGTCCTTCATATAGTTCTTTCAAGGAATCGTTATTACTCTCATTAATGACACGTTTTACGCTGTTCTCTGAATTAAGTAATGCCCCATTTATTAGTAAAGATGCGTCGTATGCCAAAGACGTTAATGAATCTGAAAGAACGTAATAGGCATACATGGGAATCTGGTTATTCATCAACTTTGAATATCTCACAATATATTTGGCACGCTCGTCATAAGTAAGTTCTTGAAATGTAAAGATCAAATCATTACTTGAGGACAGAAACAGTTCTTGAATATATTTTATCAGATTTGCATAATCACCCTTTTGAAAACTCAATTCTGATAAATAATATAAAGATCTATTATAATATAGTTTGTCTTTCTGTCTCTTAAATATAGTATAACTTAGACGAATGTATTTTATAGCTTCGTCCCATTCCCCCTTTCCACCGTATGATATACCTAAATTGAGATATGTATGTGCTGCCTCATCACTATTCGGAGAGAAATATTTGTCTATTAATTTGAGATTCTTCTTTTCCCAAACCAACGCGCTATCATATTGCTCGTTAAGATTATAAAAGAAAGCAAGGTTTGATATGTTTGTAATATATGATTTGTAATCATTTAGCCAGAAAGAGGCAGAGAAAGAACAATCATCTGTATCATTTGTTATTACATCTTTCTGAATTTTTATTGCCTCTTCTTGCCTGTTCATTGCAGCATAGCAATTAGCCATAGAGGAGTATATACTGTTGAGCACTGAAATATTACCATATTTGTCAACACCTCTCCTATAATACTCTATTGCATTGTCATAATAGCCAATATCGTAACATATATTTCCCATCTCTAACTCTCTTGTCCTAAACGTAGAATTATATAACCTTTTGTATAGTCTTAAAGCCTGTTTGATATATCCAGCATTAGCCAAATAAAAAGCGTAATCGCCGAGAACATATTGCAAAGCCAGGTCATCTTGCAGGGTTTTATAATAATCAATTCTTTTCCTTGTTATTTCTATTGCTTTTGGCCAATTACCAATTTTACCATAATAATATGCTAAGTCATTATATGATGAAATAAAGATGGTTTCTTTATCTCCGTCAATAACAATATCATCATTAGCAATTTCCAAACTTTGTTCCAATGAATGAATTGCAGATATATAATCTCCTATTTCATATTCGACGTGTGCAATATCTGAAAGTATTTCTTTTGCTAATGAGCTATTGGGGGCTGTTTTGTTTAATATGGAATAAGCTTTTAATAAAATCTCTATAGCTTTTCGAAAATCCCTATTGGAGGAATACGAACAATAAGCTAAGCCTAAATCTTGAAGAGAAAGTGCATAGCGATAATGATTAGGTCCAAATTCCAATGAATCTAGAGAGCACATTTTGCCATAATCATCTATTATTGTATCTAGGTTTTTCTCGTCTATATGAAGATTATATAAAGAGTCTGTTTTTTCAACTCTTTTTCTATCATAAGGTTCTATAGAATCATTTACATAAAAGGATTTTGCCAATTCCACATCACCAACTATATAGTAACAGTGTCCTAACCATTTCCTGGAATAATTGCTACGCTTCCTTTTTCCCAAATTCTCATATTCTTCATCCATCAAGCGGTCAAAGGCGTAACATTGTTCAAAACAAATGACAGCCTTTGGAATTCTATTTGTTTTATAGAAGAACATCCCTTTATTATATAAGGAATCCGAGTAATTAATTGAATCTGCTCTAGAGTTCAATGGAGTGTGATTAAGCAAAGATGCACGGTATTTACAATTATAAAATAGGTAATATGTGTCATCAGGCACTATCTTTATTGAATCGACATGTAAAGTCGGACTGATTTGTATTGATATAAAGGTTGTATCATAGATTGCTGGGTAATGGGTTTTAAACTCTTTTGTTTCAAAAGCTTTTCTAAATTTCAATTGCTTCTCCGTTATAATAGTGGGTTCATATAAAATACCCGTATGCCCGTCTTTAAGCAATATATGATCAATGGATGTTATTTTAGCCTTTGCTACTTTTGATTTAACCTTCCATGAAATAACCGTACTATCTTTATAAAGATTAATTGTATCCAACGTCCATAAGAGTTTTTCGTCTTCAACAATTGCTCCAAGATTAATAGTCACTTGTCCACTCACTAATTGTGAAAGACAAAAGAAGCATATTATTGTGATAACACGGATTAGCATACACCATTCAATTTTATAGACTAAAACTTGTACCAGACAGCTTATTTATAAATTCTTTTTCTGTATCTTTATATCTATGAATTTTGAGAAAGGCATCCTTTGGTATTTGAACCTGATAACCAGAAATGTTGGGATCAAAAGATGGTATATTTCTACCACCTAAGATGATGCGCTGTTCATTTTGAAAGTAATATTGACTATTAATTCGAGTAAGTAATATTTTTATTAGTTTTTCCATGTCCCTTTCTGTTCTTGTCAATCCTAATACTGATTCATAAAGGAAACCATCCTTGTCTTTTTTGGTGAGGATATGATATTTACCATCCTGTTCAAAAACAATAGGGGATTTAAAATATAAAACTTCACAGAAGCAATTTGCCAATGCGTACTTGTTCAGGAAAAAGGATTCAATTTTATTCTTGTCGTACTCTATGCATATACAATTCTTGCCACCAGGAAAGCGATCCTTCATCCTGGAAGAAGGCTTCTTATCTGTAAAACAACAAATTCCAGTGAATTCCATTTTATTTAGAAAAGTCTCTATACCTTGTGGGGTTAGTTCTTGCTCAAAAGCCTCTCGCAAAACTTCATTGTTGTCTATGAATGCCCCAATATTAGCATCATCGGGATCATTAAAGCCACTTCTACGTGAAAACCATAAATAGTGATTTTGAATCTCGTCGATTGTCAAATCATTACAGGGCCTAATTCGATATACACTACTCATAATGCTATTGTTTTAGGCTACAAAGATAATCAAATTTTTCCAGTATAACCTTTTTTCTCAAAAAAAACTCATTTTTGTGTTTACCTTTTCGCATTTTGAGGTATTAATAGATGTAAACAACAAAAAATTAGTAACAATTTAAAAAATAAAAGAGTATGAAAAAGTTAGTTCTTACAATGGTAGCCCTCGTGGCAATGGCAACAGCAAGTTTTGCACAGTATTCTGATCTGGAGAGTATGATTGACAACATCCTCAGTCAGGCAAACACTTCTTATAGTGTGCCGAGCGTCTCTTACAGTGTGCCTACCGTAACGTACAGTGTTCCCAAGGTTACCTATAGCGTTCCGAGCGTGAACTACAACTCGACAACCGTCAGCGGTTACTACCGCAGCAATGGAACTTACGTTGACAGTCATGTCCGCACCATGCCCAACAGCACAAACTGGGACAACTACTCCACAAGAGGAAACTCCAACCCCTTCACAGGATCCACGGGCTATCGTGCAAGAGACTACTCGAGTGGCGCTTATAACTATGGCACAGGTCACACCATCCATACCGGCTCTCGCGGTGGCCAGTTCTATTATAACAATAGTGGCAATAAGACCTACGTCCCCAAGCGCCATTTGTGGTAATGCAATATAAAGATAAAAGCCCTTGCAAGATAATGTTTGCAAGGGCTTTTATTATTTGGAGTTGTCCTTAAACCACTGTTCTATTCGATTCAGAAGTTCTTGGTCTTTCAAACCTTCTGCCTTGAACTTTTCTAAGACATCCAATGGGAGATATTGTTTTATCAGACCTTTTGTTTGAGCATCCTCATGGTTTAATGCATAGACATTAACATCAGGAATATTCCAAGCCGTAAGAACATGACGAAGATAGCTTTTCAAAGCTTCTTGTATAGGTATCATCCATTCTGTTTCATTGCCATGAACAATCAGGTACAAAGCATAACGTACTTTGCTAATATCCTGAGCCTGAATATTGGCTGGGAGTCCAACCTTGTAATCCTTGTCATAACGCTCTAACATGATTGCGTTAAACATCAACAAAGTATCAACAAATTTCTGCCCAATATCAGCGATATACTCATCGAACTTCGCTTTATTCCTCGGTTGTGGAGAGGAACTCTTTGCTTCTATCATAGTGAGTCTTCCATTAATCATAGCGAAAAACTCACAAGCTTTAAGACCATCGTAATCGTTCATGATGTCTGACTTCTCTATCGGAAAAGATTCGTTGTCAGAACAAGAGAACATCATATTGGATTCAACAAGTTCCATATCAATCCAAGTCTATTTCGCGTTTGTAAATGTTAATGGATTCTTGAATGATTGGGTTTTCTGGCATACCGTTGAGCAGATCGCTTTGCTGGACACGGTTTTTTTCAAAAGAGAATGTTGGAATATGCATCTTCTTCTGATGGGCCATAATGTAGAGATTCTTAATGACAAAATATGAATGCGTGGAAAGAAAGAACTGGATACCAGCCTGAGCTAACATTACAATAATCTCTAAGAAATGACGAATCATATCAGGATGCAAGTTGGCCTCAACTTCGTCGATAATGATGATTGACTTGTTGGTTAGATAATGATTTCCTAACAACAAATCAAGTATTGACAATTTCTTGATTCCTTCAGAAGTCAGCGAGATGTCGTATTTGTTTTTCCCATTCTTAAACTTCCACTCACTACGTTCGACATCATATTCTAACCTGCCGCCAATAATTTTCTCCAAAGATTGCCGTGCCTCTGCAAATGCGACATAGTTACCTCCTTTTATTGTTGGAGTAAGTGCCTTCGATAAATCTACATAAGTATCATCAAAGCCAAATTCTGCATACCTGTCACGTGATTCCATGATAATCTCTCGCAAAGACAACAGCTCTTTAGCAGGAATAAAGATAGAATTGTCTGCGGTACGTGGAGCGAATGTATTGGTCAGATTCTGAATCTGTTTGGTAGTCGAAGGACCAAAAGCATATTCAAACAGTTCACCTTGATCTGACACCAACCGAAGAGAGAAAGATGAATTTCCTTTCTTGACAATATCACCCAATGCAGATGGTTGAAAAGTCCAATATAGTTTCTCTGAAAGAATGTCCTTATCGCTTCTGATGTTCTGCCCTCTTTTAAATTGCTCTATTGTCTTGACTGACGCATATAATGCCTTTAACAAGAATGTTTTTCCCATTCCATTCTTGCCTATTAACAAATTAATATTCTGCAATCCTTTCGCCTCCAGTTTCTCAATAGGACCTAAAGAAGACAGGCATAATTCTGTAATCATGACACTTTACTTTTTTAATTTCACGTTGCAAATTTACTGTTTTTTTTTTAATTGACGCTAGAAATACTACTTTTTTATTGTTTTCTGAGAAAAACTCCTTTTTGATGTTTACCTTTTTGCTTCATTGGGTATTAATGGATGTAAACAACAAATTAATAACAATTAAAGATATAAGATTATGAAAAAGTTAGTTCTTACAATGGTCGCCCTCGTGGCAATGGCAACAACAAGTTTTGCACAGTATTCATCCGCAGATCGGGTTATCTCTGATTTCGTTAATTATGCCAATAGCCTTCCAAGCGTTTCGTATAATGCGCCTAGTATTCCGGCTTACAACACACCAAGTACGGTGAACTTCCACACTACGACTGTCAGCGGATACTATCGCAGCAATGGAACCCATGTCCAGAGCCATGTCCGCACTATGCCCAACAGCACGAACTGGGACAACTTCTCCACAAGAGGAAACTCCAATCCCTTTACAGGATCCACGGGCTATCGTGCCAGAGATTATTCATGTGGCGCTTACAATTACGGAGCGGGGCACACCATCCATACCGGCTCCCGTGGTGGTCAGTTCTATTACAATAGCAGGGGGCATAAGACATACGTACCTAAACGCTCATTATGGTAAGCCATGGAACAGCAGATGGTTCTAACTATCAAAAATAAGAGCGAAATGCTCTATTTGCGACCAGACAACATCCTGTTTATTCAGGCAGATGGAAACTACTGCAATATTTACCTTGCTGACGGGAGCGTGATAAACACGCTCACCTATCAGCGGGCGGAAATAGCAAGGATGATGGACGAACAGATGCCAGATAATATAAGAAAGCGGTTTGTGTTAGTGGGCAGATCATATATGGTGAATACAGATTATGTACTTCGCATTCAGCCAAGCAAACAACTACTTACTTTTAGGGTCAACAAATTTGGTACGACCAAGAAAATAAATATCAAAGCAACGCCAAAGGCTCTTGACTTGTTAGCAAAGGATATAGAAATGCAGATGGGCACACAAAAAGATCTTTAGATTCGTACCTGTTGCACTACGTTTCATACACTGGGCCGTTTCAACAGGGAATAATAGATATAGTTTTGGGTAATTTTGCAAATTCAAAGAAGAACGATTGGCTCACACAATAAAGGGTTAATAGTCCCCTCGTTCTGAAACAATAACCGTCGATATCAGGGGGATTAGTCGGCAGAAATAACTATCAAATAACATGAAGAAAGTTTTCTTTATTGCTTGCCTCCTTCTTGGAAGCGTTGCCACGTTTGCACAGCGTGACTTGGGTTACAGAGGTTTTATTGACCTCAGTGGTGGAATCGGAATTACCCCAGCGACACGATTTATGGTGGGGTTGTCAACTGTTCATGGTTATCAGGCTGCCCCATTCCTGTTTTTCGGTGTTGGTGTTGCTGGTAATGACATTGCATGGAAAGAGAAATACAGCAAACGAGAAAGTGAGAATGACGGCATTGTTGTTCCCGTCTTTGGCGATATCAGGCTGGACATGGGGGCTGGTAGGTTCTCACCGTTTGTTGATCTTCGAGGCGGTTATGACTTTATTCGTGGGAACGGACTCTATTTGAACCCCTCAATTGGTATTCACTATGCTAAAAGTGACAACTTTGGCTTCAATCTGTCCGTTGGTTATGATCATCAGGCAACAAAGAACGAGTTCTACTGGGATGGGAAAAAGAAAAAATCGCTTGGTTATCTTTCTATGAAATTTGGTATTGATTTTTAACTGGCATGGTGTGGTAGGGTGACAATCCTGCCACACTCAAAAAAATGGAAAAGCGTATGAGAAAAAGTTTCGTGTCATTTGTATTTTTGGCCATGCCTTTCTTCGCTTCTGCTCAGACTTACTATTATGACAAGAACTGGAGGGGCGTAGAGCATGAAGACTTTGCAGAGTATAAAAGAGTGCTGTCACCGTCTTCAGATTCCCTGCATTATGGCAACAAATATCGTGATTTCTACATTACAGGTGAGAAACAAGGTGAAGGAGAATATCTGTCAATAGATCCTTATGATGACTCGAAGTCTGTGTTTGACGGTGAACAGACGAGTTATTACAAAAATGGCAATGTAGCCAGCAAATTCTATGTGAAGAACGGCAAGCAGAAAGGAGTGTTTGAGAGTTATTTTGAAAATGGACTTCTTGCCAAAAAGGGAACTATCGGTAATAACGGACTTGAAGGACTCTATACGGAATTTCAAGGCGATGGCACTATCTGTGTTCAAGTGGAATACAAGAATGGTCAGCCTGTCAAGGATTTCTACACTGTGTCCAACAATTTAGGATGTGTGAGCCGATATCGGATTTCTGATAACTCTCCCGTCTTTTCTCCCATAGAACCAGACATGAGAAAGACACAATTTGTCAATGACATTGAATGGGAATACTATCTGTCTGATGGTATCATGGTGGCAATGGCTAATGATAAGGTCTATGACTATGGTAACTTTATCAGTTTCCCTATTATTATCAATAATGGAACAATGTCGGAGATTGATTTTCTTCCAGAAAAGTTGAGAGCAGACATGATAGACAAGAAAGGTCGAAGAAAACCATTGGAGATCCTAACTCGTAAAGAATATATGGCAAAAGTTGACAGGAGTCAGTCTTGGTCAAAGTTCTTTGCTGGACTGGGAGCCGCAGCAACTGCCGCAGCCGCTGGAACAAGTACTTCTTCAACCAATATCAGCTCAAATAGTAGCACAAACTCCTACGCTTATGGTAGTTATGATGCTTCAGCCAATGCCTACGGTGCGTCAGTAGGTGCCGCTGTCGGTTCTGGAGGCTGGGGAGTCGGAGCATCGGCAAGTGCTGCCCACGCCAATATGCATGGCAGTGCATCCGCTTATGGGCACTCAAATACTCATTCCAACACGTCTATTCGCACAACGAATTATGATGGAGCCGCTGCCTATCAAGCATACGTCATTGAACGTGATCGTGTGGCTCAATACGACGAGGCACTTGCTCAGGAACGAGAGGCACATAATGAGGGCTATCTAAGAAGAACGACAATACATCCAGGGGAGAAAATATCTGGCTTGGTGTATGCAAAGAAAGGAAAAGGCGAGCGAGTCTCTGCTACATTGGAATTAAATGGTATTTCGTATTATTTTGAATGGGCTGCACCCAAGTGATAATTCCAGATGGCATAGTATAAAGTAGCTATGCCATCTGCCTTTTGATGAAAATCGCTCATCCCTCACATTTTTGAGCAAGAATCCTTTGTTTAAAGGGGTTCCGAGAGATTCATCCCTCACATTCGTTTTCCCCTTTGTACAAAGGCTTTTCAGAAGATTATGTGAGGGATGGGCTGAAAATCGTGAGAAGCCTTCAAAAAAAGCGGATTTTTGGAGGCAGGGAGTTTGGGCTAAGGAAACTCGGAGTTTATAGGCAGGAAAGACTGGGTTTCCTGCCTGGTTTCTGTCGTGATTCAGACTAAGGAAACTGAGCCATTGGTGACGGTCACCACTTTCTGGGTCTCAAGCAAATCGACAGCCTTATTGATCGTTTCGCTAATCTTGGCTCCAGCACTCGAGAAACCAAGCTTTCTTGCCGCAATCGTAGGAATCTTGTCCTTTGGCAACGAGAATTCTTCGGAGACGACTTCCTTGATGGCGTTCACGATTTCTATGGCGGGTATTTCAGCGATACTTCGGTTCGAGGGTGCCCTATAGCCTTTGAAGTCGTTGGCGCTCTTCTCGTTCAGCCAGAAACTATATACGCCGTCGATAGAAAGAGAATTCTGGTACTGTCCCGACATCGCAAAGGACACGGCCCTCTGGACATTAGCGCCAGCATGAGCAAAACCCAGCGCTTTTGCCAGTCGCTTGCAGAGATAGCTTTCTGTGACAGGCTGCTCGGCCTTCAGGATCTTCTTGATGATCCTGACGTACTTCTCGTCATAGGGATTGAAGGATCCCTTGTCTGCATTCTGAACACCAATCTCAGGTGGGTCAGGGGACGGATTCTCTGACCCACTTTTTCATTGATGCGCTGGATGATTCCATAACTAACTCCTGTGAGTCTGGCGAGTTGGCGAACGCCAAGCCCGCCCCTGAGCGCTGACTCAAGGTGGTTCAGAGTCCCCTGACCCGCGTTTTTTGAACACATGTCACTATTGCTCTAATTCCTCAGGCAACCAATATGTACGACGAACACACCATCTTCCTTTCGTTGATAAGCAAAATCGCCAGTAGCCGTAAGTACCATGATTTTGTACATTGTGACGTTCTTTTTTATAGAAATACGTTGCAAAGATAATACTTTTTTAATTATTTTCGGTCACAGACTCTCTCGTTTACATGGTTACAGTTGTGAATGTGACCGTTTCCGATGGCTTTTTGCTGTGCGTATTCCGTCGGTTCGCTGAAGAAATCGGGCCGTTGGCTGAAAGGAGGGGGTGGGGGATTAAACTTTGCTGGCGTTGAAGAGTCAAATAGTCAGTTCGAACGAAAGAGAATATATAAACATGTATAACTTTTAAAAAAGAGTAAGACAATGAAAAAGATGATGATGACACTCTTGGCAGCCGTCGTGGTAAGTACGGCAGCCATCGCACAAGACACGAACGGACGGCAGCCGAAGGACGACGGCAACCGCAAGCAGGAGATGGTGAAACACCGCACGGACCGCCTGGTGAAGGACTATCAGCTGAACGACAAGCAGGCCAAGCAGCTGCTGGAGCTTAACACGAAGTACGCAGACAAGATGGGGCCCCGCCATCGCGGCCATCACGGTCCTCGCGGCATGAGAGGCCAGCGCCCGGAGCCTCCGAAGGGTGACATGAAAGGCCAGCGTCCCGAATCGCCGAAGGGCGACAAGAAGGGTGAGCGCCCTGAGCCTCCCAAGGGCGACCGTCAGGAGCACCGCAAGGAAATGGAAGAGACGATGAAGGCTTACGAGGCGGAGCTGCAGAAGATTATGACGCCCGAGCAGTTCAAGAAGTATCAGGCTGACATGAAGGAGCGCCGTGACAAAGGACTGCGCCACCCGCGCCAGCAGAAACAATAATAAAACGGCCGCGCACTTGCTGAGTGCGCGGCCATTCTATTATATGGACCTTGCCGTTGGTTATTCGATCACAACCAGCGGGGCGTCTTCCATCACGCTCTCACCGATCTTCACGCAGATGGCTGTCACCTTGCCGTCTTTCTCGGCGGCCAGGTTGTTGGCCATCTTCATCGCCTCGAGCACGATGACGTTGTCGCCAGCCTTCACCTCGTCGCCCACGGCCACCAGGATGTCGGTGATGACACCGGGCAGCGGTGCCTTCACGGCGCCAGCCATGTTGGCACCAGCCTTGCTGGCGGCGGGGGCACTGTCGCTCGAAGCAGCGGCAGCGGCGGGCCTCACCACGGGCTTCTTCTTCTCAGGCTCGGCCTGCTTCTCCATTTCTACAGTATATTTTTCACCGTTTACTGTCAGGGTGGCGATATTGTCTGTGATGTCGCTGATGACCACCTCGTATTTGTTACCGTTGATTGTATACTTATATTCTTTCATACGCTGATTGTGAGTTAGGGATGTTGTGTGAATGTCTGTGCATAGCCGTTCCACTGCGTGTGGTGGGCACTGATAGTGATGATGCCCGGCTCTGCATCGTGAACGTTATTGCCTAAGTGCTCGTGGAGCGCCAAGGCAATGGCTGCATATACTTCGTTGTTCATTCTGTAAACTATAAACTGTAAACAATAAACATTACATCGGGATGTTACCGTGCTTCTTGGCGGGCAGGGCGTCGCGCTTGGTGGCGAGTTGAGCCAGTCCGCGGCAGATGCGGAAGCGGGTGTTGCGAGGCTCGATCACATCGTCGATGTAGCCGTACTTGGCGGCCTGGTACGGGTTGGCGAAAAGCTCGTTGTACTCGTCCTCCTTCTCGGCGATGAAGGCCTTCACGTCCTCGCCGGCCTCCTTCTTGGCCTTGGCTTCCTTGGCGTAGAGCACGGCAGCGGCACCGCTGGCACCCATCACGGCGATCTCGGCAGAGGGCCATGCGTAGTTCAGGTCGGTGTGGAGTTGCTTAGAGCCCATCACGATGTGAGAGCCGCCGTACGACTTGCGCAGGGTGACGGTGATCTTGGGCACCGTAGCCTCACCGTAGGCGTAGAGCAACTGGGCACCGTGCAGGATGACGGCGTTGTACTCCTGACCCGTGCCGGGCAGGAATCCGGGCACGTCGACGAGCGAGACGATAGGAATATTGAAGGCGTCGCAGAAACGTACGAAACGGGCACCCTTACGAGAGGCGTTCACGTCGAGCACACCAGCATAGCAGGTAGGCTGGTTGGCCACGATACCTACGCTCTGGCCGTTGAAGCGGGCAAAGCCCACGATGATGTTCTTGGCGAACTTGGGCTGCACTTCGAAGAACTCGCCGTCGTCGGTGATGGCTCCAATGACCTTATACATGTCGTAAGCCTCGTTGGGGTTCTCGGGGATGATCTCGTTCAGGCTGTCCTCCATACGGTTGATAGGATCGCTGGTGGGCTTGAAGGGAGCGGTCTCCATGTTGTTCGAGGGGATATAGCTCAGCAGGGTCTTCAGCATCTGCAGACCTTCCTCCTCAGTAGCAGCGGTGAAGTGGGTCACACCCGACTTCGTGGCGTGTACGCTGGCACCGCCGAGGTGCTCCTGGTCGATATCCTCGCCAGTGACGGTCTTCACCACCTTCGGGCCGGTGAGGAACATATACGACGTGTTCTCCATCATCAGCGTGAAGTCGGTGAGGGCGGGGGAGTAGACGGCACCGCCGGCACAAGGACCGAAGATGCCTGAGATCTGGGGGATGACACCCGAGGCGAGGATGTTACGCTCGAAGATCTCGGCGTAGCCTGCCAGGGCGTTGATACCCTCCTGGATACGGGCACCGCCCGAGTCGTTGATGCCGATGACGGGGGCGCCCATCTTCATGGCCATGTCCATCACCTTGCAGATCTTCTGGCTCATGGTCTCAGAGAGAGAACCGGCATGAACGGTGAAGTCCTGTGCGAAGACGAACACCAGGCGGCCGTCGATGGTACCGCTTCCGGCTACGACGCCGTCGCCGAGGAACTGCTTCTTCTCCATGCCGAAGTTATGACAGCGGTGCTCCTTGAACATGTCGTACTCCTCGAACGAACCCTCGTCGAGCAGCATCTCGATGCGCTCACGGGCTGTGTACTTGCCACGGTCGTGCTGCTTCTGAATCGCTTTCTCACCACCACCGAGACGGGCCTGTTCGCGCTTCTCGATGAGTTGCTTGATCTTTTCTAATTGCTTTGACATTGCTTTTATGTTTTTTACTTTTTTACCTTTTTACCTTTTTATATTTTATTCCTTACTCCGGGTGCTCGCAGAGTTCGGTCAGCACGCCGGCAGTAGACTTCGGGTGCAGGAAGGCGATGTTCAGACCCTCGGCACCCTTGCGGGGAGCCTGGTCGATGAGGCGCACACCCTTCTCGCTGACCTCGGCCAGGGCATTGGCTACACCGTCCTCGATGCAGAAGGCCACATGGTGAACACCCTTGTTGCCCTTGTCGATCCACTTCTGAATGGTGCTCTCAGGCGATGTCGGCTCCAGGAGTTCCAGTTTCACCTCGCCACACTTCAGGAAGGCGGTCTTCACTTTCTGGTCCTCTACTACTTCTGTTGCATAACACTCTAAGCCCAGCACGTCGGTGAAAAACGGCAGGCTCTCTTCGATGCTCTGGACAGCGATGCCCAGATGCTCAATGTGGGAAATCTTCATGTCGATATAAGAATTAAAATAATATATATTATTAAAAATGTTGTGCAAAGGTACGCAATTCGTGGCAGAATCTGCATAATACTTTGTTTTTTTTGCCTTTTTTATACAAAATAATAAGATTGCCGCTCAAATACGAGCGACAATCTCATTGTTTTCTTGACTGTATTATAATGCCTTAGTTTTTAAACAGACTGGGGAAAATGAGAGAGGCGTTGCCAAGGGTGTACCAGTCTTTTCTCGTGTTCTTGTCCTGGGCCCATTCCAGGAACTCGGGATAGGCCGACTTGATGCTCTGACCCTCCATCGGGTAGTTGAAGTTCAGAGGTACGATGATAGCCGACGGGGCATCTCCCTGATTCGGCGTACGGATGGACTGACCGGTAGTTTGGTTCTCGATATAGATGCCTCGCATGTATTCCTCGATGGTCTTGTCGGTAGTGATGAATTCTGAGATGACGAGTCGTGTCTGCCCGTTCTTCACTGTGTTGGCGAAGGTCCCCTCGGGGATATGGAGAATCTCATGGATCTCTCGGTTGTTCAGCAATTTAGAACCTTCTAAGCCACGCAGCACAACCTGGTCTTCAGCACCACAGGCCACCAAACCTATCTGGATGGTATTGGCATCAATCCTGATACCCTGTAGCACCACGTCGTTCATGTCGTAGTCAGCCTTCTCCGGACGGTCCTCGAAGCACATGGTGTAGGCGGCTGCCTCAGGCTCCTGCGGCTGCTCGATAGAAGCTATGCCGCTTGTGCTTGCCGGGTTTGCTACCGGGATGATATCAGGCTCAGGCTCTACATCAATGTTGTTCTTCTCAGGCAGTTTGGTGGTACCACCTATCTGAATGATGATATCGCTGAAGTTACAGTCAACACCGTCCTCAAATGTCAGGAACGTCTTTCCGTTGACGCCGAACATGGCAATTCGCGGATCGTTGATTTCCATGCTATAGTTCAGAACGGCATTGTGGAAGTTGCCGTAGTTGTTGATCTGTGTGTTCAGACCACCCACGCCGTAGAGACATCCGCCAGTAGTGTGGTAAACATTCGTTCCACCGTTCTTCCTCAGCAGGAAGCCAATCCTGTAGCCAGCAGGGATGGTGGCGCTGACAGCGTGCTTCTCGTATTTTACCGCCCCGTAGGCTAATTCGGCTTTCTTCGTGATCGCCTTGGTGCCGGTGTATTCCTCCATGTACCACTTTACGCGATCGTTGTCGCCCAGGCTTTTATCCGTTGATACTCGTTTGCTGTCCTTCACACCGAGGTCTGTACCTATACACTTGCTGTTGTCCTTCCAGATGTAGCAGTGGTCGCCTGCATCCTCCAGCGTGTAGGCGCCTTTCTTTGCCTTCTCCAGGTCTGTGCTGTATATCGTGGCATAGGCGCCATCGGGGCAGAGGAACTGCTGTGAGCCTACGTTATAGAGTACGACTTTGCCGTTCGGATCCTTGAAGATCTGCCATAACTGGTTGGCAATGTTATCTGCATTATCGTCATACTTTGTTGCTAACTTGTCAGACATGTTATCTACTTTTCCGAGATACGACAGATAGTAGTCTTCATTCTTCAGCTGCTGGCCGTTACGGAACCTATAGAGCTTGTTGTCAGTCGTAAACATGACATTCTGATATTCCGTTGCTGCCATCAGTTCGTTGGGATCGCCATAGAAGGGCAACAGGTATTCGTAGTTGTTGAAGAACTCGTTACTGTTGCTGCCTGCCGAATGGGAACATTCGAAAGCCTTGAATTTGGGGATGGCTTTCAGATAGTCCAGCTCCGACATAGAGGATGGGATATCGGAGGGCTTGTAGTAATAGTAATACAGCTGACACTGTTTGTATTCATTTGAAGCCATCAGCACTGGAATCACGGTGATCGGGTGGGAGCCGTCGCTGGTCAGGTGGTTGTTGGTAGAGGAGATGACACCACTGTTGCGGACGGAGCTCATGTTGTCTTGCTTCTTTGTACCGATGACACCACGTCCCAGGAATCTGTTGAAGATGTCGTTCAGCATCTCTGCCTCGTCAGGGTCGATGGCGTCAATCTTGCGCTGCAGCTGTCGGCGCCCTTTGTCGAGGGTCCAGTCGCCTATCGTCAGGTTGTCTTCTGCCACTTTCCACAGACGGTCGTTCTCCCAGCCGGAATTCTCCCAGATGGCGATACCACCGTTTGCCACCTCTGCTCTCAGGTCTTGGTTGCCTGAGGCTACGGCATCGTTGGCCTTGATGGTGCGGAGGGCATTGAGCGACACCTCCGATTCAGCATATTTCAGTTTGAGGGCGCTGACATCGGGATTGCCGCCGTCAGCTCTGGTCATCGCTCTTGTCGAAGCCTTTGAGGCGAAGCTCACTTGGCTGTCGCCGATGTTGAAACCTTTCACGTAATAGTACCCGTTGCTGTTGACACAAGCTGCCACCAAGCGGGTGTAGATGTTCGGAGCCTCGTAAACGAGTGTGACTACATCGCCTTTCTTGGCTGCAATACTGTTGAGTACGACAGCTTCTTCGTTGAAGAATGGCGATTCCGTCAGGATTTGCACCTTTGTGATGTCGTCCATGTCGGCATCGGCCGAGATGGTGACGCTGCCCGTCTGAATGGATGACCAAGTCTGACTTGGGTCGATTGTGACACCGAGGGTCGTTTCTGCGTTGGCTTTGACTAATTCCTGATTAACCTCAGTCCTTGCGGTCTCAAAGTCAATCTTCTCTGTACATGCTGTAAGCATTAACGCAGATGAAAGGAATAGATATTTACACTTCATAACTTAAAAAACTAAACTAATTATTGGGTGCAAATATAACGTTTTTACATTATATATTGGGATGATGTGTCGAAAAATTGATGTAATTTAACTAAGTTTCACAGTTCGACGGTGATTTTTCCGTTTATTTGCCTTCCTGTCAAATAGTTTGGTACGGCCCACTGGCGGTTGGTAACATCGGTAACCCAGTAGTAGCTGTTGACGTTGGAGATGCCGAACAGGTTCAGACAGTCTACGCCTATCCAGATGTTCTTGATGGTCTTGCCCTCTTTGAGTGCGCGGAAGCTCATTCCGATGTCGGCACGTTTGTAGGCCGGGGCTCGGAACTGTTGCTGTTCGAGTCCACGGTGCGGAGGACCAAAGGGCAGTCCGTCGGCAAAGGCCAGGCGCAGGGTCATCTTCCAGCGGTCAGTGCCAGGGAAATAGTCTGTAAAATGCAGGTTGATGGCATATCGCTGGTCTGTCGGCGTGGGAATCCACTGTCCGTTGTATTTCTGTCGGGTGCTCATCACCGAGAATGTCAGCCAGGAGTCGGTGCCTGGCACAAACTCGCCATAGAGCTTTAGGTCGAGACCAGTGCTGTAGCCGGAACAGAGGTTCTCGCCGAAGTAGGTAATCTTCACGTTCTGGATGTTATACGGTATCAGGTTTGATAAAGCCTTGAAGTATGCCTCGGCAGAAAATCTGAACGGGCGGTTGAGCATCTTGAATCGGTAGTCCATGGCAGCGATGAACTGCAGGGAGCGTTGGCTCTTAATGTTCTCGTTCAGAACGGCGCGGGTGATAGCGTCTTGTGTCACCGTGTCGCGCATCTCTTTATAGAAGGGGGCCTGATAATACAGTCCTGTGGCGAAGCGGAAGGTGAAGTCGTGGTTGAAGGCGGGCACAAGGGCCAGTGAGGCTCTGGGTGAGACGATGGTCTCTTTGTTGAACGACCAGTTGGCAAGTCTGACACCATAGTTCAGTGTAAAGAAATTGTCTCCTTTACTGAAGTGATAGGTGTCTTGGATGTAGGCCTCAATGCGATGGTTCTTGATGTCGTTCTTGGCAGACAGCGTGTAGATCAGGTCAAGGCGGTCTGCGGTGTGTGGGATGGAATAGCCGCTGGAGTCTCTCATCTCATATTCGCGCGATGTCTCCTTGATATGCTCTGTCCTATAGGTGATGCCGGCTTCAATGTCGTGCTGTCTTGTGCGATGGGTGCCGATTAGCTTGAAGCTCACCACGTCGGCCGTCAGGTAGTTCCTGGCATGCTCCATGAAGGTTCCCACGCCAAGGCTCTCACTCGACTGGGAGTCGTCGAGCCAGTATTGGCTCATGATATCATAGGTCTCTTTCTCCTTGGTGTGAAAGGCCGATGTCAGGAATTTTATCTTTGTAGAGTCTCCGAAGGAGCGGGTGATGGATGCCGTGCCGAAGTAGGTGCGGAACAAGTCCTTCTCCTGACCATCGAAATAGACACGGAATGATTTCGCATCAGCGTAGGTGCCGAAGGAGGTCTCTCGGGTCTCGGGGGTGAAGTTGTAGTGGTTTTCAGAGATGTAGCCGATGGCTTCTACTTCCCATCTCTTGTTGGGCCTGTAACTTATGTATGTCTGATAGTCAAGGAAGTTTGGCCTGTATTCGCCACTGGTCTCAAGAGATCCCAACAGGTACTTGTTCGTCTTATACCGTATGCCGTGACTCATGGCGAAAGTCTTGTTGCCGTAGCCTACGTATCCGCTGGCTCCGAGGAGCGAGGCGGTGAGGGTGGCTTCAAGTCGCTTGGGCTTGCGATAGGTGATGTCGAGTGCTGACGACATTTTGTCGCCATATTTCGCCGCAAATCCTCCTGTGGAGAAGCCGATGCTTTCCACCATGTCGGGATTGATGATGGAGAGTCCTTCCTGCTGTCCGCTGCTGACGAGTAGCGGGCGATATATCTCCACTTGGTTGATGTAAACAGAGTTTTCATCGAAGCTGCCGCCCCTGACATTGTATTGCGATGACAGTTCGTTATGGGTAGACACGCCGGCTTGCTGCTGAATGAGCTCCTCGACGGCGTTTCCTGATGCCGAGGGGTTCTCACGCAAGCCTTTCGTGTCGAGCTGTTCTGTCTGTGAGGTCTGCCGTCTGCGCTCGGTGACGGTGATCTCCTGCAGTGCCTCAGAGGGATGCATCACAATCTGTACGGTCATCTTGCCCTTCGGACGACGGAACATACGTTTCCTGACCCCATAGCCTACCATGGAGAACCTTACTTCTACGGAGTCGGCACTTTGCAGGTCGATGGAGAATTCGCCCTTGAGGTTCGTCATCGCCACCTTCCCTTGTGCCAGACAGGATACGGTCACCAACTCAAGTGCCTGCCCCTCCTCGTCGATCACTTTCCCCTTCAGCGTGAAGTCGTCGGCTTGTGTCACGATACTCGAAAGCACCGCTATAGCTACGCACAGATATCTTGCAAATGAATGATTCATCAGGTATTATAACGTCGGAATCGCTTGTTTATTGCATTTTGCAAACATTTGCATGCCAAAGATTCTGTTTGAAGCTATTGAGAGCCAAAAAATTTGGCTGATTCAGAAATAATGTTTACCTTTGCGCTATAATTTATCATTATTATAAAATAGGAAAGGATATGATTGACTATTTAGCACAGCATTTATGGCAGACGTGGGCCGTCGTAGCCGTCGCCTGTCTGATTTTAGAGCTTACGGCGGGCGACTTCTTTATCATCTGCTTCTCCATCGGGGCTGCCTTCGCCGCCGTCACGGCAGCTTTGGGAGGTGGCATCTATCTCCAGCTGGTCGCCTTTGCCGTGTTCACACTCATCAGCCTCTTCTGGGTGCGCCCCTTCGCCAAGCGCTATCTGCAAAAGGGCGGGGACAGCAGGGTGAGCAATGCCGATGCGCTGATGGGGCGCCAGGGCAGGGTGGTGGAGGCGATTAAGGCCAACGGCTCCGGACGAGTACAGATCGATGGGGATATCTGGAAGGCTGTCACTAATGAAGATGTGGACATTCCCGCTGGTGCGAATGTCCGTGTCGTCGGACGCGAGAGCACCATCATTACCGTAGAATCATTAAACATTAAAAATTAAACACTAATCATTAAATTCATGGACATTATGACTTATGTACTTATTGCCATCGTCATCTGTGTGATATTGTTTGCAAAGATGGCACTTGTGATTATTCCACAGTCGGAGACCAAGATCGTGGAGCGTCTGGGAAAGTATTATGCCACCCTTAAACCCGGTATTAACGTCATTATCCCCTTCATCGACCGTGCCAAGTCGATCGTCGTACTCAACCACGGGCGCTACCAGTATTCTACCACCATCGACCTGCGTGAACAGGTCTACGATTTCCCCAAGCAGAACGTGATCACGAAAGATAATGTGCAGACGGAGATCAATGCCCTGCTCTACTTCCAGATCGTCGACCCGTTCAAGGCTACCTATGAGATCAACAACCTGCCCAACGCCATTGAGAAACTCACCCAGACGACGCTGCGTAACATCATCGGCGAGCTGGAGCTCGACGAGACACTGACCTCTCGTGACACTATCAACAAGAAGCTCTCTGCCGTACTCGACGATGCTACCGACAAGTGGGGCGTAAAGGTTAATCGTGTTGAGCTTCAGGATATCACACCTCCAGATTCAGTTCTTACTGCAATGGAAAAACAGATGCAGGCCGAGCGTAACAAGCGTGCACAGATTCTTACCTCCGAAGGTCAGAAGGCAGCAGAGATTCTTGCTTCCGAAGGTGAGAAGACGGCCGTTATCAACAAGGCCCAGGCTGCTAAGGAGCAGGCTATTCTTGAGGCTGAGGGTGAGGCTCAGGCCCGTATCCGCAAGGCTGAGGCCGAGGCAAAGGCCATTGAACTGATAACCGAGGCCGTAGGGAAGTCGACCAATCCTGCCAACTATCTGCTGGCACAGAAGTATATCCAGATGATGCAGGAACTGGCCGAGGGCGACAAGACCAAGACTGTCTATCTGCCTTACGAGGCGACCAACCTGCTGGGATCCATTGGCGGCATCAAGGATCTTTTTAAGACTGAATAAAATTTGCATGAAGAATTAAGAATTAGGAAAATTTGCTCGATGGCAGACATTTTCTTAATTCTTAATTCTTAATTCTTAATTAATTATTGTACCTTTGCAGCCGATTTGAAATTAAATTGTATGGTACACAATATTTTCAAGGGGCTGGGAATTGCCCTGATTACTCCTTTCAAGAACGATGGTACTGTAGATTATGAGGCGCTGATGCGGCTCCTCGACTATCAGCTGGACAATGGCGCAGACTTTTTCTGTATCCTTGCCACTACTGGTGAGACGCCAACACTGAGCCGTGAGGAAAAGCAGAAGATAAAGGATCTTGTTGTGGAGAAGGTGCGTGGTCGTGTGCCTATCCTTATGGGCTGTGGCGGCTACAACACTGCCGAGGTGGTGCGCGAACTCCAGACAGGTGACTTCCGTGGTGTCAACGGCATCCTTAGCGTCTGTCCTTATTACAACAAACCTTCGCAGGAAGGACTCTATCAGCATTTCAAGGCTATCGCCGCAGCAACTCCCCTGCCTGTCGTGCTGTACAATGTACCAGGGCGAACGGGGGTGAATCTTAAGGCCGAGACCACGGTTCGCCTGGCCCGTGACTGTCAGAATATTGTGGCCATCAAGGAAGCCAGCGGTAATCTGGAACAGGTGGATGAGATCATCAAGAACAAACCGCGTGACTTTGATGTTATCTCTGGCGACGACTCCCTCACTTTCCCGATGGTCAGCTGTGGCGCAGTAGGCGTGATTAGCGTAATAGGCAATGCCATGCCGAAGGAATTCTCGAAGATGATCCGTCTGCAGATGCGTGGTGAGTATGATCCTGCGCGTAAGATCCATCATCGCTTTACCGACCTCTTCTCCCTGCTCTTCGTCGACGGTAACCCTGCTGGGGTGAAGGCTATGCTTTCTGAGATGGGATTCATCCAGAATGTGCTGCGCCTGCCGCTGGTGCCAATGCAGATCAAGAACCGCCAGCGTATGTCTGAGATTCTGAAAGAACTGAAAATCTGATGGATCGTTCAATTATACACGAGATATCGCCTTTGATGGGCAAAGACGTCCTTTATATTGCCGACAGGCGGAAGAAGGAGTTCACTTATCCCATTCATAATCATCAGGTGTATGAGCTTAATTTCGTTGAACATGCTGCTGGCGTGCGCCGTATTGTTGGCGATTCCAACGAGGTGATAGGCGAGTTCGACCTCGTGCTTATTACTGGTCCTGACCTGGAACATGTGTGGGAGCAGAATACCTGCACAAGCGACGATATCCGTGAGATTACCATCCAGTTTGACATCAATTTCGGCGACGGTACCATTTTCGACCGAAACCCGTTTAACTCGATGAAGAAGATGATGATTGAGGCGCAGAAAGGGCTCGCTTTTCCACTCGACGCCATCATGAAGGTGTATCGCGAACTCGATACCCTCAGTAGCATCAAGGACGGATTCTATGCTTTCACACAGTTCCTCACCATCCTTTATGAGTTGTCGAAGTGCGATGGCGCAAGGTCGCTGTCGTCGACGAGCTTTGCCAAGATCGAGATGCCCAGTGACAGCCGTCGTGTACATAAGGTGAAAACATTCATCGATGCCCATTACCGTGACGAGATACGGCTTACGCAGTTGGCCGACATTGCTGGCATGAGCACCTCGTCGTTCAGCCGCTTCTTCAAATTGCACACTGGTCGCAATCTCAGCGAATATATCATTGATCTCCGGCTGGGGCATGCCTGCCGTCTGTTGGTCGATAGCAGTCGCACCGTGGCAGAGATTGGCTACAGTTGCGGCTTCAACAACCTCAGCAATTTCAACCGCATCTTCAAGAAGCGGAAAGGTTGCAGCCCGTCAGAATTCCGCGAAAACTATCACAAGACGCGGGTGATTATATAGGAATATCCCCTAATTTGAACTTTTTTCGAAAAAAGTTGGGGAAATATTTGGTGGAATCAAAAATAGTTCGTACCTTTGCACCCGCAAAACAAAGAAGGAGGCTCCCTAGCTCAACTGAATAGAGCATCTGACTACGGATCAGAAGGTTGTGGGTTTGAATCCCGCGGGAGTCACAAAAGGGAACACAGAAATGTGTTCCTTATTTTTTTGTGAAAAGTTTGCGCGTTTCTGGGATTTTGTGTAACTTTGCAGCAGAAACTATTGATATGAGACGACAATTGATGCGGATAATGGCACTTATGTGCCTAATGACCTGTCTCCAGCTGCAAGCGAAGGAGAATCGTTTCTATGTGTATAATGCAGCCAACGGACTGGCCGACAATAGTGCGCAGACGATCTACTGTACGCAAAGCGGGCGGCTCGTCATCACCACGATGGGCCAGATCAATTTCTTCGATGGCCACATTTTTTCTTATATTGATCCCAGTAAGGAGAATATCTATCCGCTATCTAACTACCGCGGTTATTATCACCTGTATTTTGACCGTTTCCACCATCTCTGGTTGAAGAATACGCACAACGTCACATGCGTTGACCTGACTACGGAGAAATTTGTCGACTCTATCGAAGGCGTGTTTGCCGACTTCGGAATGACAGATCCCGTGCTTGATCTCTTTGTAGACTGTACCAACGTGGTGTGGCTGCTGACAGAGAAAGGGCTCTTCCAAGTAACTACTCATAATTATTATGAAGTCAAGCGGAACCTGAACCTTCAGGACGTGGAAGTGTGGCAGGAGCGTTATCTGTTGCTGTTCTATGAAAATGGCCTGCTGGAGATGTTCGACATGGAGAAGAAGAAGAAGGTGTATGAGGGTAAGCCCTATGACGCTGCTTCTGAGGCACTGTACAACCATACGTCGGTGCTGACGATTGTCGGCGATGCTTTTTATCAGCTGCGAAACGGTCATGGTCAGGGTATCATGATGAAGTTCGATCTCAAGCAGAAGGAATGGGAAACACTCCTCAAGACCCCCTATACTCTCAGCAATGTGGTTGAGCACGACAGTGTGCTGTATATACCTTCAGCCTATGGCTATTGGACATACGATCTGGCAACAGCCAAGACGACCCACATCGAAATGATCAACATGGCTTTTGGTGGACAATTGCTTACGGACATGAACGCCCTGATTTTTGACAAGCAGGGTGGCATGTGGATCGGTACCGAGAAGCGAGGTCTGCTCTACACCCGTCCGCTGGTGTCACCATTCCATGTGTATGACTGGACAAATCCTCGTGCCATCGAACTGGGAAGGCAGCTGGATCAGTTGCCACCTACGGCTACACGCTACCGTGACAAGTCGGTGAACTGCGTGTATAGAGACTCCCGTGGATGGGATTGGGTAGGCACGTCGCTGGGGCTGCAAGTATTCAAGCATGAGTCGGATCTCCTGCCTGTGGTTTATACCAAGGCCGATGGCCTGTTGAATAATGTCGTCCATACCATTATCGAGGACAATCTCCATAATATATGGGTAGGCACGAGCTTCGGACTAAGTTGCCTGATGATGAAGGACGACCAGTTGCATTTCATCAACAGTTACAGCCAATGGGACAATATCCCGAGTGAGTCGTTTGAGAACGGACGGGCTCTCAAGATGGCCAATGGTGGGATTGCGATGAAGATGCTCGACCATGTCCTGGAGTTCTATCCTGAGAAGATGGTAACCGTCACCCAGGGCGAGAACTACAAGATCCATCCGAAGCTTGTCAGGGTGATGGTGAACGGCACAAACCTCCATACTGGCGAGGAGCTCGACGGGAAGGTCATCTTCGAGAAGGCCATCCCCCGGATATCGGAGATCAACCTGAACTACAATCAGAACTCGGTGACACTGACGTTCTCTGCACTGAACTATTTCCGTCCGCAACAGACGTACTACCGCGTTCGTATCAATGGTCTTGACAACACCTGGCGGGTGCTCACCAGCTACAATTCTGGTGGACTGGTCGACTCGCGCGGCATGCTTCACCTGCCGATGGTGGCCCTGAAGCCCGGCACATACAAGGTGGAGGTGCAGGCTTCAATGATTCCTGATATGTGGGAGACGGAGCCTTATGAGTGGGTTATCAACATAAACGAGCCCTGGTGGCGTACGACAGGTGTGAGATGGCTCTTGCTGTTGTTGTTGCTGTCGCTCCTGGCTGTGAACACCTATTATTATATGCGTAATGTGAACATGAGGGCGATGCGTAACTCTCAGGAGCAAGGCATCGTGCGACAGATACGTACCTTTGCCGAGCACTGCAGCCGTCAGGATTTGGTACAGCTCGAACCTATACCAGAAGAGTACATGGGCATGGATAGCGAGTACCAGAGCTCCCTCACACCAGAGTTCGTCGCCACGATGGAGAAGATTTTCCCCTTGGTGCTGAAGAAGGATTCCGGTCGGCTGACGATGCGCGAACTGAGTGAAGCGGCAGGCATGGAACTTCAGCCGTTCTACCAGCTCATTCTGAGTAATATCTTTAAGAGTCCGCGTCCGATGGCGAAGACGCTGATGCTGAAGAAAGCCGAGAAACTGCTGGTCATGACAGAGAAGGATCTGGAGTATATTGCGTCGGAGTGTGGCTTCGTGTCGCCAAATTATTTCATCGCCACATTCTACCGCAGTTACAAGATGACGCCGGATCTCTTCCGTCGCCAGTACAGCCACCTCAGGCGGAAAAGCAAATAAGTGTCAGATCGTGATTTGTCCGAAGGCCACCAGCCGCCACGTCCTTCCACCGTCCTCCTTGTAGTAGATGAGAGCCTGATAGCGGTTCTCTGTTTGGTAGAAGTTTCCCTCGGAGGGTAGCAGATGTCGCCTCCCGCTACTGTCTTCCCACAGGTATTGATAGGAGTAGTAGCCTTGCTTCTGCATGACGGCAGCAGTGTACATGCCCGTCTCTTCATCATAACTGAGTCGGTAGGTGTCGCTGCTTTCCGTTGTCCACAGCCCGTCGATGATTACATGGCCATCGACGAGCGGATCTGACTTCAGCCGGTAGTTCACCCATACGTAGTCGCTGATGATGTCGTTCTCACGGTTGTCGCTGTTGCGGATGTAGAAGGCGCCGTTGGCATCCTCGTCGTAGAGGTAGTTTGGTCGTGGCTCGCTGACGAAGGGGTACACCTGATAGTAGTCGCCGTCCCAGCGGATGTAGTCGATGCCCATGGTGGGATGGCTGGGGTCGAGTACCTCGTACTTGCGGTATTCGTTGCCGGCGTCGAAGATGTATGCCATGGTATGCTTCCACTCAAATCCGTTCTGGTTGATGAATGTGGGTGGCACGTTGCGGCGGCAGTTGTCTTCGCGGCCGTTCTGCATCACCACGGTGTAAACCTGCTCGTCGGGCCGTGTGACGTTGTGGGCAAAGTTCCCCACGGACATGGATACCTGTTGGTGACTGCCGTTGTGGTCGATGTCGGTGTTGGTAGTGGCGCTCATGGAGAGTTGCACCGATTGCTCTGTAATCATGAATTCCACGGTGAGCACGTCGCCGTCAGAACCGTCCTCGGTGATGTGGAGTCGGTAGTTGCCGCTCATTTTCAGCTGGCACTGGTCGTTGGGTAGCGTCAGCTGGTAGTGTGTATAGGCGACGGTGGTGTTGATGGAGTGCTCATAGTCGTCGATGATAAGGTCGTTGAAGCCGTTCAGCCAGTCGCTCTCGAAAACGTCGGTGCAGGTGGTCCAGTCAGCCTCGCAGCGCTCGATATGGCATACGTAGCGGTGATAGTCGTGCGACAGCTCGTCGAAGGCCACATGCAGCCGGTCGGCAGAGTTGAGCTTCATCACGGGCATCGACTGCCAGTTCTGGTTAACCACGGCCTGCAGCGACTTCACCTGCGGGTCGTAGACTTTATGAAATCCTGCTGCCGGCAAGGCTGCCAGCAGCAGGACTATGATGGTGGTGATAGCCGAAAGTCTTCTCACTTCTCACCTTTCACCTTTGTGATTACTCGCCCTTGATGGCAGCAACGCCGGGGAGCACCTTGCCCTCGATGGCCTCGAGCAGAGCACCACCGCCGGTAGAGATGTAGCTCACCTTGTCGGCCAGACCGAACTTGTTGACACAAGCCACAGAGTCGCCACCGCCGATCAGCGAGAAGGCACCCTCAGCTGTAGCCTCTGCGATAGCCTCACCGATGGCGCGGCTACCGGCAGTGAAGTCGTCGCACTCGAACACACCGGCAGGACCGTTCCACAGGATGGTCTTGGCACCCTTGATGGCCTTGCGGAAATCGTCCTGAGAAGCGGGACCGGCATCAACACCCTCGAAACCGGCGGGCACCTTGTTGGCAGGGCAGGTGATGATCTCAGAGCCGGGCTTCACGGTCATCGTACCGAAGTCGAGGCCGTTGGTAGCCGTGCAGTCAGAGCCGAGCACGAGCTCCACACCGTTCTTCTTGGCAAGCTCCTCAACACCCAGGGCTACATCGAGCTTGTCGAGCTCAACGATAGAGTTACCAATCTCGCCGTCGTGAGCCTTGGCGAAGGTGTAGGTCATGCCACCGCAGAGGATGAGCTTGTCGACCTTACCCAGCAGGTTCTCGATGATACCGATCTTAGAAGATACCTTCGAACCACCCATGATGGCTACGAACGGACGCTTGATGTTAGAGAGCACGTTATCTACAGCCTGTACCTCCTTCTCCATCAGCAGGCCGAGCATCTTGTTGTCAGCATCGAAGTAGTCGGCGATGACAGCGGTAGAGGCGTGCTTGCGGTGAGCGGTACCGAAGGCATCCATCACATAGCAGTCAGCATACGAAGCGAGTGTCTTGGCGAACTCCTTCTGTCTGGCCTTCATGGCCTTCTTGGCCTCGTCGTAAGCGGGGTCGGTCTTCTCGATGCCCACGGGCTTACCTTCCTCTTCGGGATAGTAGCGCAGGTTCTCGAGCAGCAGAGCCTCACCCATCTTCAGGGCCTTGGCAGCGTCGGCAGCCTTGGCACAGTCGGGAGCGAAAGCTACGGGCACACCCAGAGCCTTCTCCACAGCCTCACGGATCTGTCCAAGAGACAGTTTGGGGTTTACCTTACCTTTGGGCTTGCCCATGTGCGACATGATGATCGTGGCGCCACCGTCAGCCAGGATCTTCTTCAGGGTGGGGAGGGCACCGCGGATGCGGGTGTCGTCGGTGATCTTACCATTCTCGTCGAGGGGTACGTTGAAGTCTACACGTACGATTGCCTTCTTACCGGCAAAGTTGAATTCGTTGATTGTCATAATTGTATTATTATTAATAATGTGTAAAAACAGTTCTTTCGAACTGCAAAGTTACAAATAAAATCGGAACACGGCTGAAATGTGACGCAGAGTTTTCTCCTTTTTTTGCTTTTTTAATATAATTCTCTGCGTCGCTGTATCTCTGTGTTGATAAAAAGCTGTAATTTTGCAGGCGAAATGAAGAAAGATACAGTTATTATTCTGAGCGGCGGCATGGACTCTGTGACCCTGCTCTACGACCAGCAGGCGCGTGTCGCCCTGGCCGTGTCGTTCGACTATGGCAGTAAGCACAATGCCCGTGAGATCCCCTTTGCCCGTCTGCACTGTGAGCGGCTGGGCATCCGTCACATCGTGATACCGCTCGATTTTATGACGAGCTATTTCAAGAGTTCGCTCCTTGAGGGTGGGGAGGAGATTCCTGAGGGCCACTATGCCGCCGAGAACATGAAGTCGACGGTGGTGCCCTTCCGCAATGGTATCATGCTCTCCATCGCCGTGGGTATCGCCGAGAGCAACGGGCTGCAGTTCGTGATGATGGCCAACCACGGTGGCGATCATACCATCTATCCCGACTGTACGCCTGAGTTTGTCGCCGCCTTCGACGAGGCATCCAGGGCGGGCACGTTTGTGAACGTGGGGCTGCTGTCGCCTTTCTGCCAGCTGACGAAGGCAGACATCGCCCGTCGTGGACGGCAGCTGGGCATCGACTACAGCGAGACGTGGAGCTGCTACAAGGGTGGCGAGGTGCACTGCGGCAAGTGCGGCACCTGCGTCGAACGGCGCGAAGCCCTGGCCGAGGCCGGCATCGACGACCCGACACGTTACGAAGAGTGACCGTACCTCCGTACCCCGCAGAGTCTGGTTAGCCGAAAAGCTCTCGCAGCGCCTCCTCTACCTTGCGTACGGGGTGGATGTTGATTTGATATTTCTTGCGGTCTATCCCCTGCAGGTTATATTTTGGAATGATGATATCGCTGAATCCGAGTTTCTCGGCTTCGGCGATACGCTGTTCGATGCGGTTCACGGGGCGCACCTCGCCAGAGAGCCCCACCTCGCCACACATACACCAGCCCTGATCGATGGGAGTGTCGACGTTCGAGGAGAGCACGGCGGCAATGATGCTCAGGTCCATCGCCATATCCGTCACCCTGAGGCCGCCGGCGATGTTGAGGAACACATCCTTCTGCATCAGCTTGAAGCCCACGCGCTTCTCGAGCACCGCCAGTAGCATGTTCAGCCGGCGCTGGTCGAAACCCGTGGCAGAGCGCTGGGGCGTGCCGTAGGCTGCTGTCGACACGAGGGCCTGGGTCTCTACGAGGAAGGGGCGCACGCCCTCGATGGCACTCGAGATGGCCACCCCGGAGAGTCCCTCATGGTCTTGTGTGAGCAACAGCTCCGAGGGGTTCGACACCTGGCGCAGTCCCGTCTGCTGCATCTCGTAGATGCCGAGCTCGGAGGTAGAGCCGAAGCGGTTTTTCATCGAGCGCAGGATGCGGTACATGTAGTGCTGGTCGCCCTCAAACTGTATCACCGTGTCTACGATATGCTCCAGTATCTTCGGCCCGGCGAGGGTGCCCTCCTTCGTGATGTGGCCTATCAGTATGACGGGCACGCCCGACGACTTGGCGAAGCGGAGCAGGGCAGAGGCGCACTCCCTGACCTGGGCGATGCTGCCGGCGCTCGACTCCACATCCTCCGTCATCACGGTCTGTATCGAGTCGATGATTACCATCTCAGGCTGCTCAGCCTTGATGTGGTCGAAGATATGTTCCAGCGAGTTCTCGCAGAGAATGAGGAAGTTGTCGTTCTCGTCGTGGGGGATGCGCGAGGCCCTCATCTTCAGCTGGTGGGCGCTCTCCTCGCCGCTCACGTAGAGAATCTTTTTCTCGGGCATGCGTAGCATCGTCTGCAGCGAGAGCGTCGATTTGCCGATGCCCGGCTCGCCGCCCAGCAGCACGATACTGCCCGGCACGAGTCCGCCGCCCAGCACGCGGTTCAGTTCCGAGTCGTGCATGTCGATGCGCGGATCGTCGTGGGCAGAGATGTCACGGAGACGGAGCACGCGGTTATCCTTCGTGTTCCTGGTCTCTCCACTGCGTATCGAGGCCGCTGCCGAGCGGGCCGCATGGGTTCCGCTGTCGTTGGCGATGCGGATCTCCTTGAACGTGTTCCACTGTCCACACGACGGGCACTTGCCTATCCACTTGGGCGACTCTTGGCCGCAGTTGGAGCATACGTATGCTATCTTGTCTTTTGCCATCTTTTTTATTCTTTCGCGATATGTTCCGATGCTGTTTTGCATCCTGACCGCAAAGGTAGGAACTTTTTCTGAAACGGCCAAATCATATTCACGATTTTACACGCATTGACATGAAAGACTGTCCAGTCTCCTTTCATACTGCTATGAGGAGCTTTTTGTCGAGGCCTAAGAATACGGTATTTTACTCTTTCTGATGCCTCTTTTGGACAGAAACAGACGGTGCTTTGCCGTTTTGTCCAAAGACGGGGACTTTGTCCATTGCTTCTGAATAAAAAGTGGGGAAAAAGTTTGGAATGAGGCTAAAAAGCGTTGTATCTTTGCATCGTCAATCAGACAAATAGACAATTAGACATTTGGACGATTAGACAGTTAGACATTTAGACAAAGAGACAAATAAAAAATAGTATTAACAATTAAAAAATTAAAGAAAGGAAATATATTATGGCAGCAAATGTAACACCAGTAGTATTAGAGGTAAAGGATTTCGAGCCTCGTGAAGTAATGATGGTAGACTACAAGTTCGATCAGGCTACCGATCGTGAAGGACAGATTGCAGGTATTCCCCGTGGTGGAAGAGTGAACATCCGCGTGAAGGCGATGAACGACGGCAACAACCAACTGTTGGCCAGGATGCTCGACCCGACGAGTCCGAAGGACTTCGCAGTGAAGTTCGTGAACACGGTGGACGGTGCAGCGATGAAGGAGCTGAAGGGTAGAACTGCTATTGCATCAACTACGTCGAGAAGTGGGAGGACGGGCAGCAGCACTTCGAGGAGATCGAGATCGTGTGCCAGAAGCTCGAGAACGGCCCCGTCGCCTACGACAATCCTTGGAAGTAGGCGAGTAAGCGAGGGGAGAGTCAAGCTCGCTTGAACTCTCCCGAGCGTGAGCCTACTCGATGCGAAGCATCAAATAAAAGAGTAAGTGAGAACATAGAGGGGACGGGTGAATGGGTACTATATACCCAGTCGCCTCTGTCCCCCTATGACTACTCAAGCGTTTCCAAACATCAAAACACCTGCCAGCGGACTGAGAGAAAACCGTAAGCGGACTTCGACTTTCCTAACGGCAAACTCTCACTTTCCTAACGGCAAACTCTCACTTTGCTAACTGCAAACTTTCTACAGAGAGAGTAATAACCATTTAGAAAGTCGCTGCTTGGCCTGATCGAGCGCGTCACCTTCGCGCTCACGACGTGTCAGATACGTCGTGAGCACTATATTAGTCTCCGCTTAAAGCGATTGAAAGTGCCGGGGAAAACGATGGTTTCCATGGGGGAAACCAATAGAAAGTGCCGTCTAAAGCCTTTGCCGACTATATGTCAACCAACCGTCCGACATATAGTCAACCGGTCTGCCGACTATATGTCAACCGACCTT
>CAMNPN010000049.1 GCA_946548085.1 uncultured Prevotella sp.
AAAGAGACCTATTAACGAAAGAATTCTCAAGCTCGATGCTGAAAGATACAAGAAAGGCGATTTACCTTTGTCCAATATGCTCAGTAAATACTGCTCGTATATCGCCAGCTGACACCAGAACATTTCTTTGTGAATAGGTCGGAATCATAGTTTCTGGCTGAAATACTAAAATGAAGAAAATACCTGTATATAAATTCTATAAGCACAAGTATGGCGACGAACTGTTGGTGGATGTCATCAGCTACGAGAAGATGATGCCCGACATCAGGCGCACACTCGTGTTCAGTGAGACCTTCTACAGCATCACACTGGTGCTGGAAGGTTCTGACGTGATTGCCGTCAACGGAAAATCGCGCCGGCTGGAAAAGGGACTGATCATCTGCTCCATTCCAGGCGAGGTATGGTCATTCGAGGCAGAACCGCAGATAGAGGCGCTGAACCTGATATTTGAGAAGGAATTCCTGTTGTCTTTCTTCAGCGACCCACACTTTCTCGAACGCTTCAGCTATCTGCAGGCAGACCGCAGCAGTCCGTTCTTGATGGCTGACGAGGCCGCTTTCGAGCGCATCCTCACTCTCTATCAGGAGATGCGCCGCGAGATAACGGACTATGCCCAGAAAGACCAGCACATCCTGCGGGCCATGCTCTACGAGACGATGATGCTCCTGCAGCGAGTGCCGATGGTGGATGCTGAGCAAGTGGAGTCCGTTCAGCGCAGTCTGACGGACATTCCCGTGAGCCGCTATGTGGATGACTTCGTACAGCTGGTAAATGACCACTTCCGCGAGGAGCACGGCACGGAGTTCTATGCCGACCGCCTCTGCATCACGCCCAACTACCTGAACAAGATCGTGCGCCAGTCGCTTGGCAAGTCGGCCAAGACCTACATTCTCGACCAGATTCTGGCCGAGGCCTGCCGACAACTGAAGTACACCACGCTCCCGGTTGCCGACATCGCCGTCCAGCTGCACTTTGATACCGCCACATACTTCGTTCGCCTGTTCAAGAAACACATGGCAATGACACCTTTGGAGTATAGAGAAAAAGGATAGTCCCGAAAAGTGACATTTCCGTCGCTGTTTGTCTTGCAATGCATTGGGGAAAAGGCCGTACCTTTGCAGCGTCAAAAATGACACTGCGATTCTGGCATCGCCTCGGCATAGCTCAAGCAAGCTTGGCTCTGCTCTCGGCTCGCACAGAATTGCACCCGAAAACAAGAAACAATAAAAGCAAGATAAATATGAAGACGATTTGTGATGTATTCAAACAGCAAGTGACAGCACAGCCCGATGCTGTGGCCGTGATGGACGAGAAGAAGTGCCTGACGTATGGCGAACTGGATGCACTGGCTACAGAGATTGCCGACGGTTTCCCTGTGAAGCAGCCCGCCAAGGTGGGCATCGTGATGAATCACTCGGTAGAGATGATTGCCACCATCCTGGCAGCATTGAAGTCGGGGGCTGCGTATGTACCCGCCGAACCATCCTTCCCCAAGGAGCGTATCAAGTATATGATGGAGGACTGTGACTTTGTGGTGACGGACAAGGGCATACAGCATATACATAACAATATAAATAAGGTGAGCGACCTCGCCTACATCCTCTACACCAGCGGTACGACAGGCAAGCCCAAGGGCGTGATGGTGACGAACAATAATGTGCTGCACTACGTCCGTGCCTTCCAGCACGAATTTCATCCCCAGCCGGGCGATTGTATGCTGCAGCACTCCGTCTGCTCGTTCGACATTTTCGTAGAGGAAGTATTTACGACGCTGCTCAGTGGTGCCACACTCTGCATCCCCACGGAAAAGACGAAGGCCGACATCCACCGGCTGATGGATTACATTGAGCGCAACCGAGTGACGATGCTCAGCAGTTTCCCTTATCTGCTGTTAGAGATGAACAAACTGCCAAGGATTCCCCATACATTGCGCCTGCTGATCAGCGGCGGTGACGTGATCCGTGCCAAATACATCGACCGTCTGCGTACGCAGGGCGTGATGATCTACAATACCTACGGTCCCAGTGAGACCACCGTCTGCGCCTCCTACTTCCGCGTGGATAATGCTGAACCATTGGCCGACGGTACATTTTCGATTGGCAAGGCTGTCCTCGGCGCGAGCATCGAGATCCTTGATGACCGTCTGCAGCCAGTACAGGACGGCGAGACAGGCGAAATCTGCATCTTCGGCAACGGTGTCTCCCTCGGCTATCAAGGCGACGTGCCGGAGAACCAGAACTTCACCACGATGCCCGATGGTCGTCGTGTCTATCGGAGCGGAGACCTCGGCTATGTGCTGCCCGACGGCAACCTGGCCTTCCTCCACCGTAAGGACAAGCAGGTGATGATTATGGGCAAGCGCGTGGAGAGCGATGAGGTAGAGAACGTGCTGTGCGACCAGCGGGAGGTGGAGACTGCCGTGGTGTGTCCGCAGACCGACACCGATGGGCTGTCGTACCTCGTCGCCTACGTCGTACCTCGCAGCAAGCGGTTCAGTCTGAACAAGCTGAAGCGTTCGCTGGCCGACCATCTCACGTCGTTTATGATACCTGAGTTCTTTGTAACCATGCCCTCGCTGCCGATGACTCCCAACGGCAAGGTGGACCGACGCGCATTGCCCATCGTCAGAAAGGAGGGACGGCTGTATGCATAACGACATCACCATCCGTCAGGCATCGCTCGATGACCTTGACCTTTTGATTCAGTGGCGCATGGAGGTGTTGCATTGCGTATTCTCCATCCCCGCTGATGCTGAT
>CAMNPN010000050.1 GCA_946548085.1 uncultured Prevotella sp.
GATAGCGGGTAGGGCAGCACGGTTGACGGTACCTTCGGCCGTCATGGCATCCTTACCCACATTACGGGTGTCTGGCACTTGCTTGGCCAGAACAACAATCTTTAAAGCCATAATTAATATTAATAATGTGTATCCTAAAATCCGATTCTCGGGTAATTTATTAAAAATCGCCCGCAAAGGTACGATATTTTGCGCACACAGCAAAATAAATTGCACAAAATCGACTAATTTGTGCACACATTAGCCGATTTGTGCAACTATTGTTCGCTTATTTTCTACTCTTCAATCTCTGTGAAGTAGGACATCAAGGTTTCTGCCTTAGGCAGTTTGTCGAGATACGACTGGCCTACCTCCTTGGACACCTCTTTGTCGTTGAGCATGCATTCGCTCAGTTCACCGTAGATCTGCAGGGCGAAGAGCTTCCACAGCTGTTTGCCGTCCTTGAAGGCGTAGACGATTGTCTGGTATGAGGGTCCGCCCGCCGAACCAGATAGTTTGAGGTAACTGATTCCGTCTTTTTCGCATGTGGCAGGTTTCTGGTGGTCGTTCTCTACGTCGACGAGACGGAACTTTCCATCCTTGCGGATAAAGAAGGCTCCGTTCTTGTCTACACTGTCGCGCATCCATATCCACTCGTTATCGTAGTCGATATAGCAGTGAGCCCACTTCGTCAGTGTGATGTCCTTATGGCCGTGTGGGTCGTCGGCGAGATAAAGCCGGCGCATCTCGGCGATGTCTTTCTTCCAAACAGGGATCTGCTCGTCGATGAGGTTGTGGTAGGTCTCGTAGGTATGCTGGATGAGCTGTCCGCTGCGCAGGTAGAACATACCCACGGCAGAACTCTCGGGGGCGTCGCGGCCGAAGCAGAGCTCCAGGCCCTTGGGACCCTCAAAGGCAGCCATGATGTAGCAGCCCACGTACTCGCCTCCGTCGTCGGCATTCCATGAGGGACCGTACTCCTCGTCGTAATAGCCTATTACCTCATGGTCATAGACCTTGTCGCCACAGATGAGCACGTCGAGGGCGAGGGCCGAACGGCGGTCTTTGGCGTAAGGGTCTTTGGGCGCATTCTTATATTCGCCCTTGAACTGCAGCGTTCCCCATACGATGCTGTCGCCGATGGTGGCCGTCAGTTGCTGGCGCTCCACCTCCATGCCATATTTCTTCGCCAACTGTTTGACGGCAAAATCGGGCAGGGTTTTGGGATTGTTATACTCCGACTCAACAGTTTTGACGGTCAGCAGGCGGCGCGACTTGAGGTAGCTGTCGGTGACGATGACCGTGCCGCACTCGTAGTAGCCGTATTCATTGATTTTCCTGTCCTTGGGGTTGGCAAAGTCGAAACGGGCACAGAGCGAGGGAATCTCCGTGCGGTGAACCTCGCCGATGCTGGGTGTGTTGCCGTCGGGATCCTTGAGCACCTCGTCGACATACTTGATCTTGACGAACTTGTCGTCCATGAGCATGTTGGTGTACTGGGCCTTATTACGACGGAACATTTCCTGCAGGGCCCAGCGCTGGTGCGACTCCTCAAAGTATTCATCGTCGTCACCCGACTTCTGAGGCTCCTCGAGTGGCGACCAGTAGAGCACCTGCATCGACTGCCCGTCGTTGCGCATCAGGAACATGGGCATCGGGGTGGTGTCGTTCTCCTCGATGATGCTGTCGATGACGGCTACCATAGAGTCTTTCTCGTTCGAGGCTTCTGTCTTGCCTTTGCTGTTGCAGCCCATGGTGAGTACCAGGGCTGAGAGGGCCGCGATGGCCACGGGTTTCATTTTATTCTGCATAGTCGGAGAGGTTTGGTTTGCGTGGGATGTCTATTTCGTGCCACTTGGCGTAGAGGTCTTTCGGCTCGCCCAGTGCCTTGTAGAGCTTTTGACCCTCGTCGGTGGGAATCTCCTTGCCGTCCTTCTCCCATCCTTCTTCGGAGAGCTCGCCGTCCATGCCATACTGCGTCATGTTGTTGAGCGTGTAGTCGAGACGGCTGTTCTTGAGCACCGCGATGGTGGCCATGTGACAGCCAGTGCCGCAACCGCCACTCGCCTGGATGGCACCGGGGAAGAAGGAGAAGGGTGTGCGCCAGTTGGCATCGAGAAGAACGTGGGGTGTCTCGTCGGCGAGCGAGAAGATGATCTCGTATTTTTCGCCATTGCGCACCCAGAGTTCAGCCTTGCCGTCGTGGTCGACATCGATGTGGGCATACTCCAGGATTTCGATGCTGCTGTAGCCGTCGAGCAAAGGCTCTGCCTGCTTGATGAGGCTGTCGTAGATCTTGGCGATGTTGAACTGCTTGTCGGTCTTGTACTCCCAGGCATAGTCCTTCAGACTCGACAACAAGTCGATGCCTCCGTCTTTCTCGAAGATGATGTTGGCCACGCGCCACTGTCCGTCCTCCACGCGCATCAGCCAGCGCATGGGGATGCCCTCGGTGGTGACGGCATCCTTCACCAGGAATTTCACGTCAGCCGTGCCGTTGGGCAGTATCTCCACCTTGACGCTGTCGGCACTCACTTTTCCCTCGTAGCAGTCGTAAACCCAAGGGTTGAGGGGCCCCTCGTCGCCGAAGTCGAAGAAACCGCCGCACTCGCAGTCTCTGTCCACCTCGGCAGCATCGTTGCGCACCTGCTGCCACTCACGGGTGCCGAAGCGCTCGTCGAGTGTGGGCATGCCCTCCTTATAGTTCTGCCGCTGGTAGTTCCAGTAGGCGTAGACGGAGTCCACCTGGCTGGCGACAGCCTTGACAGTGTTGAGGGTATCAGGCACTTCGAATACTTGCGTGGAGTCGGCATCCGCGGGAGCCGCATTGTTGGTCTTGTTGCCGCAGGCTGTCCACGTCAGGGCTGCGACGGCCAGAATCATCAGTTTCTTCATATCGTTATTCTTCTTTCACGTATCGTTCATCGTCGGGTTTGGCCTCCTCGGCCTTGATGAGTTCGAGATTGAGCATCTCGATCTCGAAGGGCTGTTCCACTTCATCATTCGATGCTGCCGGCTTGTACCACGCTCGCTTGGAGAAATAGTCCTGCAGGTCTTTCGACTGGAAGCGATAGCCGTGGCGCGCCAGTATCTCATTGCGCATGATGCGCAGGGTGGACTTCTTCAGGTGACGGAACTGCCCGTCGTTGAGCAGGATGGTCCATGTGTAGTTGAAGCGGGGGAAATTGTCGCGGGCCCACGACAGTACCTCCTTGCCTTCCTGACGCTGGTAGACGCCATACGCATCCTCGGCTACCTGGTAGAGGGTCAGGCCGTCGAGCGTGATGACGGCCTCCCAAATACCATCGAGGTGGGTGGCTCCGCTGATGCGCATGATACCAGTGACGGTGCCGTTGAAGGGGATGTGCTCGTAGGTGGCACAGGCCACACCTTTCTTATAGATGACACCGCTACTGATCTGCAGGGTGTCGCCATAGCGGTCGGTATAGTAGCCATATAGCTGTATGTCCCACTTGCTCAAGGCTTCTTTCTCACCTTCGAGTCTGGCCTTCCCGTCGAGCACGTGCTGTAGCTGTCCTTTCTGGTCGTAAAGACAGAGCAGTTTCGTGTCGTATTTGTCGATGAACTTCACCCGAGGACTCTTGCTGAAGGGGTTGAACCCGTCGGCCCCCGGCTCGTCACTGAGTGTGTATTCATCCTGCTTGCTATAGTTGGGTGTCAGGCGGAACATCAGTTCCTCACCCTCTGCCATCGCGTTGAAGGTGATGGTCTTGTCGGCATTCACCTTGGCCGTATAGTCGAGATTGGCAATGTTCCATCGTGAGCCATCCTGAATACCAGGGTCGCTGACGATGAGGTCGCCTTTTCCCGGCTTCATGGTGTCGATCTTCCAGGCATTGCCCACCCTGACGAGTCCGAAGGTGACGGTGTACTCATAGGTATCTTTGTTGAAGGCAGAATGGCATGTGACGCGGTAGGTATTGTCTGCGACATTCTTCACCAGGATTTCCTTCAACTCACCTAAGTCCCAGCCCCCCTCCTGATAGAAGAGCCACATGGCCAGCCCGTCGCCCGACTCATCGTCGTAGGGAAAGGCATCGTGCAGGTATTTGAGAGCCTTCTGTGTGAGGTGTTTCTTCAAGAAGGCGTTATCAAACCAGCACTCAGCACCCTCCTGATAGAATCGTTCCAGAAAAGCCTTGCCATCCCCATCTTCTGCATGGACTGCTGCGATGCTGGCAAACATGATAAACATCAGACAAATGATTTTCTTCATATCTACACCTTATTCTATATATTTCTCCATCTTCGTCAACATACTGTCCGACGGGTCATGGCTCTTCTTCAAGATATCGTGGATACGCCATTGTCCCTTCTCATATTCCATAGAAAGAATTACTTTCTGACTCATTCCCGTCTCTTTTTCTTTCAGTTTGACGATGGCCTCTGCCGTGTCGCCAGTCGTCAGTTCCACCTTGACACTCTCTACCACCAACGGTGTCTCAAGACCACAGGACCAGTGGGCATCGTCGATGAAGAAGCAGTTCTCTGTGGATGTTTGCTGTTCGTCTTTCTTATTCACCTTATCGTAGACCTCGTTCCAGTATGCCGTGTAATACTGTTTATCGAGGTCGAAGGGGGACAGTTTCGAACCCTGAGCGAAGGTCTTGTTGACGGCGTCGTAATATCCCTTGATGGCCTTCTCTACTGCCTCTTCCGTCCAGTCCTCTTCAGGGGCAACCATCACCTCTCCTTCCTGAATGCCAAGATAGCGCTTCATCCAGTCGAGATAGTTGCCTTCGGGGAAAGCCTCTGCATCAATCCAGTTGTGGATCTTCCACTGACCATTCTCAAGTAGCATCACAAGGTACTGACGGGCCTTTCTGCCCTGTTTGTCTGTCAGTCGGAACTTTGTCTCTATCCTCCCTTTCTGGATAAACTCCACGGTTACGGAGTCCACCTTCTCCGCCACTCCGATGCCGGGGAACCAGCGCCAGCCTTCATCACTGAAAGACTCTTCGGGATTGGTGGCTTTGCCAGATTTCTCAAAGACCTCACCCTCCAGACGGTTGAACTCCTCTGAACAGAAGAGTTTGTCGAGTTGGCGTATGTTGATACCATCGTCTGTGGTATCCATCTCGCGCAGTTTGGCATAGACGGCCTGCAATTGAGCCTCAACAGCCAACTGGAGGTCTGCTCCAGACACATCTGCCGAAACAATGTCGGATGACTGGTGCTCACCATCTCCTTGCATTGTAGAGTCTGAGCCGGCAGTGTCTCCTGCCGTCCTATTGCCACAGGCAATCAACATGGCTACAGCCAGTCCTAATAGAAATAGTCTTTTCATATATCTGATTAAATTGTTACTCTGCATAGTCCATGTCAGTACGGCGAAAGCCGAAATCAGAAGTTTCTTCATATATACCTTATTATTTATTCCCTTTCAATCTCACCCGTACGTCGGAGGAACTTGCCATCGATATTGTAGACGCGCTTGAAGGAGTAGCGCCCATCATCGTCGTAGCCGTAGGAGGCGACGGTGATTTCCTCCTTCTCCCAGTCGAGATCCTGCACACCTTCCGTAGAAGGCAACTGCTTGACGGTATGCGCATCAGTGTCGATGATATACGTCCAGTAGTTCCTTCCGTCGGGACATCCCTCCACGATGACCTTGCTCACGTCGCCTGGTGCTATCCACGCCCTCTCAGCCGTTGCTATCAGTTGCAGCTCGGTGCTGGCAGCGTCAGGGTCCTTGCCCTTCATCTGCTCCCAGATAGGTGCCGTCGTGGGGTTGGTCTGACAGACTTTCTTCACGGTACCCGTGCGCTCGTCGGCCAGCCATACGCTATAGATAGCGTCGAAGGCACCCTCCTCGCTCTCGGCACTCTCCTTGTTGATATAGACGGCAAACTGCATGTGGCTGTCCTTCCGCTCTGCTGTCTTGGGCATCTCACTGATATCCATCACTTCCTGCTGATAGGGGGCCATGCCTTGTTCCTCGCCAGTAGGCTCTCCCTCTTCGAGCGTATCTGCGGCCAGCCCGACTTGCTGCGTGCTGTCCGTCTTTGTCGAGTCGGCGTGGCCCACCATACCTGGGCCGTCCATTTTCTGGAAACGGCATCCGGTCATTACCAATGCCGAGAGTGCAAATAATAACAGTTTCTTCATATCTCCAATCCTTCAATTTTTCAATTCTTCAATTCTTCAATCCTTTACAAACTTGCTGCCATTCCAGGTGAAGCGCCTGGCAATCTTGCCAGACGGCATGTGACTGTTGATGACAAACGTTTTTCCCTGACGGGGGAGTTCGTGTGTCACACCAGTGCAGCCGGGAAGTATTTCGAAATCGAGTCCGAGTTCTGGGCCGTAGGCTATCTTCAACTTGCGTGTGGCATTGTCATACATGTAGAAGTTGACACCCGTGGTCTCTGTCATGACGGGCTGTCCTGCCTGGAAGCAGTCGATGCTCACGGCTAAGAGTTTATGTTTCCCGTCGGCACAGTTCCAGTAGCAGCACTCCACGACCTGACGACTCTCGTCGTCTTTCGACTCGTAGCCCATGTAGCCATTGCGCACGTCGACGATGATCTCATCGCCAGGCATCTGCTTCATACCGTTACGATACAGATTCCAGCTCTGCCGCACACCACCAAAGCCCTCACCCGTATCCTCCTGTGAGAGGATGGCCGAGACGAAGTCCTTGATATTAGGCTGCGCTCCCTTCGCCTTGACCACGATACCTGTGTCAGTATCATCAACAACCTCTGTCTTTGAGAAGACGGGCTTCGTGCCGTTCCAAGTAAAGATGTGGCGTAGATGTCCCTTCTCATTGTATTCGTCGAGAATGAGGTTTTTCCCCTGCTTCGGCAAATTGCAGAAGTAGGGTTTTTCGACAGTCCATTTCCTGAAGTCTGATAGGATACCGGGCTCAGGGATGAGGGCTTTCTTCTGCGGGTCGTAGTCGTAGAAGCACACGAACTCGATGAAGGGGTCGGTGGGATTGCCTAAGCACACAGCCAGCAGTTTGTGACCATTGGGACGATTCCAGTAGCAGGCCGACATATACTCGCCGTCAGTGCCCGCATCGCTGACCTCGGCATAGCCGTTCTTGGCGTCGATGATTACTTTGAGTGCTGTCTCTTCGTCGAGCACCACCTTCGACAGGCCCTTCTCCATCGCATCCCTCACGCTGGACACCATCCAGGTGGGCCATGTCTGATCGAAGCGCTCCAGCATGACACCGAAACTGCCGTTTGCTACATTATTGATGGTCTTGGTCTTCCAGCCCTTCTCGATATCCTCGAGGCCTAAAGGGTCCTGAGCCAAGACAGTACTCACTGACAAACAGCCTGTCAAGAGTAATACGAATGATAATAACTTATTCTGCATAGTCTGAAAGATTTTTCTTAACACCGTCACGATACATGAAGTAGCCCTTGCGCAGGGTGATAGGACCATCGTATTCCTTGCTGGCCTGCGGATGCTTGATGCGCAGTGAACCAGTCAGGTCGCCCTGTCCGTTGAACTTGACGAAGAGTCTGAGATCGCGGATATCCTCATGCTTCTCATAGTCATACTCATTCTCGGTGACTTCGAGTTGCTCGCCGTTAAAAGTGACGTCGGTCTTGTCGAAGCCATACTGACGGTAGACGTTACACTCCTTCACTTTCAGCCCCTTGTCTGTCATCACCAGTGTCAGCAGCAGTTCAGGACAGTTTTCGCCCACCCAGCCCCATTCGCCGACGAGCGCCTTGGCCTTCTCGCGGACCTTCAGACCATCGCTGATGACACGACGGAAGTAGTCCTGGTCGGTCTCCGGGGCTTCGCTGGCGCCAAACTCGTCGATGTACCAGTCGCCGCGCTCATAGAGCAGTGAGAGCGACAGGTCGTTCGCATTGCCGCAGTTGATGATCTCCATCTCAGCCGTAGCGGTGGAGTCGGTGATGTCGCTGACCTCCCGTATCTTGTAGTGCCAGTCCTTAGAGTAGTCCTGTCCGCACACCCAGTGGTCGTAGTCGAAGAGGATATCCCCCGTCTCGTTGGTGATTTCGAGTGCCTGCTTCATCAGACTGTAATAGCGCGAGGAGCAGTAGGCACTGTCGAGGTTGAAGACGGAGCTGATATAGGTGCGGTTGTCTTCGGTCTCGGCAGCGATCATCTGCCTGATATGACCGTAGATGGTGTCAAGACGTTGACGGATATAGGCCTCGCTGTGCTTGTCGATGCCGGCATCGACGGCGGCGACAGCCGTTGAGTCGCTGCTGTCAGCAGGGGCCGTCTGTCCCTTCTGCTTACAACCTGCCATCACGGCGACCAGGCACAGTGCCCAAAGGCATAATTTCTTCATATACCCACCTCTTTTACTTTTTTACCTTAATATATATACCATCGAATGCGGAGAAGGCTCCGAAGCAGTTGAGCGTCTCGCCCTCAGTGATGCTCCTCAGTACCACGAACTTGGGGTAGAACGTAGCCTTGAAACCGTAGCCACACTCGTTGACATTGCGATACTCGAACACGTTGCCATTGAGTACGGCAGGACGGCCCTCCTCACTCTTGCCCTCTGCAATGTTACGGACTACATTGGCACACTCGAAGTGTACCTTGTTCTTGCCTGCTGCACGGAAGGTGATGTGGCCTCCCATATAGTCATCGTAGCCCTGGCGCCACTGCTGGAAGGAGTACTCACGACCTATGTTGCCTGGATCTTCGGGTGTCAGCAGCGAATGTGTGAACCACTTGGTGCTTTCGCGCTTGAACCATACGTCAGTGAGTTTCATCTGTTTCTCGGTCTTGGGATTGGTCCAGGTGCCCTCCACCTTGTTGTCCCAGCCGTCGACAACACTATGCTCGAGGCTGATGAAACCGCTGACCTTGCCATCTGGCTGATATTCCCTGAAATTGTAGATGTCTTTGCCATTATACTGTATGGCACTTCCTACAATCATGATGGGTGTCGGATTCTTGGCCTTGGGATAGTAGATATAGCCTGCCGCCGTGCCTGCCTCGTTCTTCTGGAAGGCGATGATGACAGGGATGCGCCCGTCGAGTTTGGCATCATAGCGCTGCAGGGGGTAGTTGAGCAGGTCGTCGAAGTTGACGTTGTCATCTTCATCACTCTCAATGGCCCATACTTCGTCGAGATAGTGCTGGAGTTTATGGCCGTGCCAGCGGTAATAACTGGTGACGCGATGGTCGGGGCCGTCGCTCCCTGTGTGGACGAGGTACTTCTTCTCGGCGAAGCCCATCAACTCGCCGACACCGGCATAGCCGTCGGGATACACGAACTGGTGCTGCTCCTGATCCCAGAGCAGGGCCTCGTGCTGGGTGTTGGTGGAAAAGCCGCCATAGTAGCCCAGATAGACATCCACGTCGGGATAGCCGTCAAAGTTGATGTCTTCCTCCGAGTAGGTGCCAATATTCTTGGCCAAATCCTCAGAGAGCGGTGCCGCCAGTTCGAAGGTGTACTCCTTAACGAACTTGTTACCCACGAACGTACGGAAATACACTTGGGAGATATTCCCCTCGGCATCTTTCACCTTCGCCACCTTGAAGGAGAAGTCCTTGCGCTCGTACTTTGGCTGGGCGGAGAGTGTGGTTAGTGAGCAGTGAAGCGTTAAAAGCACTGCCAGCAGTCTCAAAGTCCCTTCTTTCATCCTCATTGCAATCTGTGTCATCTGTGAAATCTGTGGTCATTAGCAACATATTAATTCTCCACGTCCGGTCCGATGGCCTTCTTCCTGGGCTTGGGCACAAAGGCGGGTTCATCGCCGAAGGTACAGTCGTTGTCAGGTGTTATCAACCTAGTCCTGGCACCGATGTTGGGGTGGTGGATCTCGCAGCCATAGAGCATGATATCCTCTGCGCTCTGGAAGAGTGGGGCATCGGCCCAGTTGGCGAAGAAGCGACAGCCTCGGAACGCCACATTCAGACTGTTGCTCGATATCAGCTCGTACTCGCGGTTGTTGAAGAAGTCACAGTCCTCGAAGTTGATACCATCTGAATCGTAGAGTTCCATGATGCCATAGGTACAGTCGTGTACGTTGGTGCGAAGGATGGTCAGGGCATACGTCTCGTGGGTCACGAGTCCGTAGGTGCCGCAGCCGTAGAGGTCGCAGTCGCGGATGGTGTTTTCGCTGCCTCCCGTGAAGCCTATCACGCCGCCGTCGCAGTAGCCGCCTTCGGTATGCCCGATGGTGAGGTTCTCCACACAGCAGTCAGAGCAGTCCATGAAGTTCAGGCAGAAGGCGTAGCGGGGATCCACCTCGATGCTGGAGTTCCGCTTCCCTCGGATGGTGAGGTGCTCGAAGTTCTTCAGTGTCAACTGCTGGCCGTCGCCGCAGTAGTCGCTCACGATGGTGGGCTCCTGACCGCCGCGCTTGGCGATGGTCACCCAGCTGCGCCCGGGGATGCCGGAGAACTTGTCCTCCTGTTCGAGCATGCGCGAGAGGTTCAGGTGTATGTCTTCGCCGATCTCTATGGTGCGCCTGTTGCCCAGGGCGTTGAGGAACTGCTCCTCGGTGGTGACGGTGATCACACCGTCGATGGCCTTAGCCATCTCGGGGGCCTCCTCCACACGCTCATAGCGCACACGGTTATCGTCGTCGACGGCTTCCTCCGTCTTCAGCAGCTGCAGGTTGGTGGTCTCTATCAGTCCCAGCGTGATGGTCTTGTTGTCGGCCACGGGCTTGTACCATGCCTGCTTGCCGAAGTGCTCCTGCAGGTCCTTCGACTGGAAGCGCCACCCGTGGCGAGCCAGTATCTCGTTGCGTAGCAGTCGTAGCTGGGGCTTGGAGAAATGTCCCAGATAGTGTATGTCGAGCACGCGGTTCTGCAGCATCCAGCTGACGTCGCGCTCCTCGTCCTGCTTCTGGCGAGCCAGACAGGTCTTCAGGTCGTCGGGTGTCAGCGTGATGGTATAGACGCAGTCGTCATAGGGGTTGCGCACCACGAGGAAATTGAGGCCTTGCTCCTGCACGTAGTCCACCCTCCAACCCACCTGTCCGCGAATGGATAGCCAGCCATATTTATTGTTGGCGGCGATGGTGTAACGCCCGTCCCTTACTTTATTCAATAGGAACGTGTCGCCCCCCATGTCCTTGCTCTCGCCGTTCATGGTGACGTTGCCTGCATCGTCGATGGTGGCCGTATAGAGCCGCTTGCCGTCCCAGAACTTCTGCCCATTCTTAATATTCTGAGCGGAAGTGTTGAGTAGTGAAAAGTGAATAGTGAAGAGTATCGTCACCACTCTTAAGATATTCATCCTCATGGTAATCATCTGTAAACCGTAAACCAAAAAACCTCAATATTCTCTGTTCATCAGCCTGTCGAAGGCAGCCTTCAGGTCGCCCGCCAGTCGCGAGGCGAACACCTCGTCCATGTTGGGGTCGCCCTTAAGTGTCTTATGCAGGAATCCGTTGGGCCCCCAGTAGTAGCGCGTCTCGGTGCTTTCAGTCTTACAGAAATAGAACACGAGGCTGCCTTTGTCGAACAGGAACTCCTCATAGAAATCGATAGCTCCCACATTGTACTTGCGGGTGATGAAATAGGGTGTATAGATATAGGTGCCTATTTCCTCATCGTAGTCGCAGTCATAGAAATAGTGGGTGACGTCCTTGGTGGGGCCTGCGCCTGGGGCCATGTAGTTGCTCGTCACCACCGTCTCGTTGGGTGGAATCTCCGCAGCCTTGCGGTAGTCCATGTTCTCTTTCACCTCAGCGTAGAGCTTTCGGATGTTTGCCACCTGCGCGTCTTGGGCCTGTGCCGCCAGCGCGAAAGCGAGCGTTAGGATGAATACAATCTTTCTCATGTCGTTATAGCTTTAAATTTTAATGTCTCTTGTCGGTCAATCCGTGGGTTTATCGTCGATGGTGCAAAGTTACAAAAAAAATCTGAGATACGCAAGCGATTTTTGAAATTATTTCAATAGAAGTTTGAATCATCTGCATGCTTATAATCGCTGTGTGCTGTAATCTGCCATGACATTACTGTTTAAATGGTTATTACTCTCTTTGTCGAAAGTTTGCCGTTAGCAAAGCGCCAGTTTGCCGTTAGGAAAGTCGGAGTTTGCCGTTAGGAAAGTCACAGTCCGCTTACGGTTTTCTCTCAGTCCGCAGGCAAGGCGTCAGACACTTGTGATCATGTTTTAATGCAAGTTGTTACACTTTTTTATAAATCAAGTACTGTCCCCTCTATGACTAAGATTGAACTTTCCCATATTTCTTCGTCTTGCCTTTTATTTACGGTCATCCTGCGTTAATTCTCCAAAATCCGTCTTTCGTTACAGTCTTTTTTTGTAATTTTGCAGCAGAAATAAGAAAATGCTTTATGACAAACGGGATATATACCATTCTGCTGCTCATACTGAGCAACGTGTTCATGACATTCGCCTGGTACGGACACCTGCGGCTGCAGCAGTCGGGGGTGTCGACGAACTGGCCTCTGTATCTGGTGATTGCCTTCTCATGGGCCATCGCCTTCTTCGAGTACTGTTGTCAGGTGCCAGCCAACCGTATCGGCTTCGTGGATAATGGGGGGCCGTTCAATCTGGTGCAGCTGAAGGTCATTCAGGAGTGCATCTCGCTGGTGGTGTTCGCCGTGATCGCGAATTTCGCGTTCCAGCACGAGCAGCTGCACTGGAACCATGCTGCGGCGGCACTCTGTCTGGTGGCGGCGGTGTATTTTGTGTTTATGAAGGGTTGATTTAGTTCATCGTTAAGGATTAACTTTTATGATAGACAGGCTGACGGTAGACAAGATCATGGACGCTACGAACATCGTAGACGTGGTGGGCGAGTTCGTGACGCTGCGCAAGGCGGGCGTGAACTATAAGGGTTTGTGCCCGTTCCACGACGACAAGACGCCCTCGTTCATGGTGTCGCCGTCGAAGCAGATATGCAAGTGTTTCGCCTGTGGAGAGGGCGGCACGGCCATCAACTTCCTGATGAAGCACGAGCAGATCACCTATCCCGAGGCGCTGCGCTGGTTGGCGAAGAAATACAATATCGAGATTCAGGAGAAGGAGCTGACTGACGAGGAGCGTCAGGAGCAGAGCGACCGAGAGTCGATGTTTATCGTCAACGAGTGGGCGATGAAGTATTTCGAGGACGTGCTGAGGAACGACCCTGACGGCATCGCTATCGGCAAACAGTACTTCCGCAGCCGAGGTATCCGCGACGACATCATCACGAAGTTCAACCTGGGCTATGCCCTGCCCAAGCGCGACGCCCTGGCCCTGGCAGCGCAGAAGGCTGGCTACAAGGCGGAGTACCTGGTGAAGACTGGGCTCTGTATCGCGAGGAGTGAGGAGGGATACTCGAGGAGCGAGGAGGGAGAAGGGAGGAGTGGGGATACTCCTGCCGCTGAATCTGCACTTGAACATATCTCACTCCACACTCCACACTCCGCACTCCACGCTCCACACTCCACGCTAAGAGACCGTTACGCAGGTCGCGTGATCTTCCCCTGGCTCAACGTCAGCGGCAGGGTGGTGGCCTTCGGAGGCCGACTGCTGGATGCCCGCACGAAAGGGGTGCAGCAGAAATATGTGAACTCGCCCGACTCGGAGATATACCATAAGGAGCGCGAGCTCTACGGTCTCTTCCAGGCGAAGAAAGCCATCGCCAAGGAGGACAGGGTGTATATGGTGGAAGGCTATACCGACGTGATCGCCATGCACCAGTGCGGACTGGAGAACGTGGTGGCCAACTCGGGCACGGCCCTGTCTGTGACTCAGATCAAGCTGCTGCGGCGCTTCACACAGAATATCACGCTGCTCTACGACGGCGATGAGGCTGGCATCCATGCCGCCATGAGGGGTACCGACATGCTGTTGGCAGAGGGGATGAACGTGAAGGTGCTGCTACTGCCCGACGGCGACGACCCGGACTCGTTCGCTCGCAAGCATAGCGCCGCGGAGTTCAAGGCCTACATCGAGCAGAACCAGACGGACTTCATCTCGTTCAAGACACGCCTGACGGTGGAGAACGTGACAGACCCCGTGAAGCGCTCTGAGGCCATCGGAGGCATCGTGAAGAGCATCTCCGTCATACCAGACCAGATACTGCGCTCTACCTACCTCAGCGAACTCTCGCAACGGATGAACATCAAGGAGCAGACGCTGCTGAACTCGATGAACGGCATGATCAGCAAGGATATCGAGGAGAAGGAGAAAGAGAAATCGAGGAGTGTGGAGGGTGGAGTGTGGAGGGAGAATACTCCAGATGCAGATTCTGCCACAGGACATGTCTCCCTCCACACTCCACCCTCCACACTCCTCGAAAATACTCCCTTTGCCGAGGTGGAACGGCTGCTGGTGCAGGCCATCGTGCGCGATGGCGAGAAGGTAATCTTCGAGGGCATCGAGACTGACGACGGCCAGACCATCAGCCTCACCGTGGCACAATATGTGGCCTACGACCTGGGACAAGACGGGCTGGCGTTCCACGACGACCGCTACAACCAGATACTCTCCGAGGCGGCCGCACATAGTGGCGAGCAGGGATTCAGCGCTGAGGAGTTCTTCATGCACCATCCGGATATCGCTATCAGCTCGCTGGCGGCGGACCTTGCCATCGACCGTCATCAGCTGGGGCCTGGCTTCCAAGTCAAGGAGCGCGAGGACGGCCTGCGGCAAAGGGTGCTCCATCTGGTGCTCGACTTCCGCATGGACATCATCGAGAAGAAACTCAAGGAGATAAAGCTACAGCTGAAGTCGGTGGGCAGCGATATGGAGCGTATGAGGCAGTTGCTCGGGGAATTTAAGGAGACCCAGGAGATTCGCGACGCACTGGCACGTAAATTAGGAAACGACGTCATCAGATAAAGCATGAGCTGGAACCTATTGTTTGTCATCATCTCGCAGTTGATCGCCATCCTGGCTATTGTCCATGTGGTGCTCGACAATCGCCAGCCTGCCAAAACGATGGCCTGGGCGCTGGTGATTTATACCATGCCGGTGGTCGGCGTGGTGTTCTACCTCTTCTTCGGCGTGAACACCCGCAAGGAGCGCTATGTCAGCGAGCGCAGCATGAACCAGCTTACCAAGCGCTCGATGCTGGAGTTTGTCGAACAGCGTGACCTGCATTTGCCAGAGCGTCATAAGCCACTCATCGACTTGTTCATCAACCAGAACCTCGCCCTCCCCTTCAAGGATAACACGGTGGACATCTATGCCGACGGCTATGAGTTCTTCCCCGTCTTGCTACAGGAGATTAAGAAGGCGCGCAGCCATATCCATATCGATATGTATATCTTTGCCGACGATGCCCTGGGAACGCTGATCGCCGACGCCCTTATCGCCAAGGCCCGTGAGGGCGTGGAGGTCAGGGTGGTCTACGACGATGTGGGTTGCTGGAACGTGAAGCGCCGTTTCTTTGAGCGCATGCGCGAGGAAGGCATCGAGACGGTGCCGTTCATGCCAGTACGCTTCCCCTCGTTCACCAGCAAGGTGAACTACCGCAACCACCGCAAGATCATCGTCATCGACGGACTGGTGGGCTTCATCGGAGGCATGAACTTCGCCCTGCGCTACGTGAAGGGCTCCAATGGCCAGCCATGGCGCGACACGATGCTGAGGGTGACGGGAGGAGCTGTCAGTGCCTTGCAGCGGGCATTCCTTGTCGACTGGTACTTCGTCGACCGCACCTTGCTCTCCGACCGTAAGTACTACCCTCAACATACGGCTATCGCAGCAGGCAGTCAGATACAGAACAACTGTCTTGCTCAGATTGTGACCAGCGGTCCTGTCACCCCCTACCCAGAGATCATGCAGGGCTTCGTGCGCATCATCACCGGAGCCCGGCGATACCTCTATCTCGAGACACCCTATTTCCTGCCCAACGACCCGGTGCTCTTCGCCCTGAAGTCGGTGGCGCTGGCGGGGGTCGACGTACGGGTGCTCTGTCCCATGCACAGCGATGCACGATTCGTAGAGTGGGCCAGTCGCAGTTATCTGCGTGAGGTGGTGGAGGCAGGCGTGAAAGTGAGCCTCTATACGGCTGGCTTCCTCCATTCGAAGGTGATGGTGAGCGACGATGCCGTCAGTACCTGTGGGTCGACGAATGTCGACTTCCGTAGTTTCGAGAATAACTTCGAGGCCAATGCGTTCTTCTACGACGAGGGTGTGGCGCTGAGGATGAAGCAGCTGTTCCTCGACGATGAACGGCAGTCGGTGGCACTGACAGACCTGCCAGAGCGCATGCGTGCCGGATTTATGACCCGTCTGTGGGAGAGCGTCACTCGGCTGTTGTCGCCGTTGTTCTGAAAATCGAGAAGTTTACACTGCCATAGCTGCGATGTTCCACAAAATGCGGATCATCAGAGAAGTCGTGGTCCTTGCCGTGTTCAAAGACGAAGACACCGTCATCTTTCAGCAGGCCGTGCTCGAAGATGAGACCGGGGATGGTGGGTAGCTCTTTCAGGGCATAGGGCGGGTCGGCGAAGATGAAGTCGAACTGCCGTTTGCAGGATTTGATGTAGCGGAAGGCGTCAGCTCGCAGTATCGAGGCGTGTGGAGTGAGGAGCAGCTTCTCAATGCACTGCTGGATGAATCGATGATGATCGCGGTCGAGCTCTACGCTCACCACCTGGCTGCAGCCACGTGAGAGCAGTTCGAGGGTGATGCTGCCAGTGCCGGAGAAGAGATCCAGCGCATGGGCATCCTCGAAGTCTATGTAGCCTGTGAGCACGTTGAAGATGTTCTCCTTGGCAAAGTCGGTGGTAGGCCTGGCTTTGAAGGTTCTCGGAATATCGAAGTGCCTGCCCTTGTATTTTCCTGTGATGATTCTCATAAATCTGTGTCTGCGGTTTCTTTCATCTTCCTTTTGCGATAAGCGTCATAAGGTCGTAAGGCATGCCCTTCACCTTCGTGACAGGCGACGGGCCGAACTCGGCAGCGGGATTGCTTACATACACTTTCTGCAGATACTGTCGCAGCTTGTTGGTAAGGACTTCTGCATCAGGCAGCTCGCCTGACAGGTGGAGCTCATCGCGGAGAGCGTCGAGCCTCAGCTGCTTCCAGACGTAGATGATGAAATAGAGGGCGTCGTTCACTTGTGTCGCGTCGAAGGTGTTGCAGAACTTGAAACGGTTCTGCTGGAAGGTAAACAGACAGAGCTGTCGCCCCAGGAACGTGGCGTAGAGCTTGTTGAAATTGCCTGTGAAGCTGCGCTGGTGCGAGTGGCGCCAAACGGGAGCGAGAGCGTGGACGAACTGCACGTCGTCATAATGGTCGCTGATCACGCCATACAGGTCTTTGTTCACAGGGAAGAGACACACAGCCTTCAGGTCGGGCAGAACGTTGAAGAGCACTTTCCTCTGCTCCTCGCTGGGGGCAAAGGTGTAGGCATAGAGCTCGTTGATGGTGTCCTCCTCAAACTGTTCGATAGGTACGAGCATCGACGGCGTGTCTAATACCACTTGTACGCGTCTGACACGCTCCGATGGTAGGGTGGCCGACTTCAGTGCCTCCCGAAGGTTGGCGGCCATCGAGATGCCGCCTTTCACCACATAGGGCTCATAGCGTAACGGACGGTCTTTGTCTGTAGGGTTGGGTAGTGCGAACGAGAGGGTGTTTCTCCCGATGCGCATAATCAGCTTCCTGTTCTGTATCTCTTCCATTATTTATGATGACGACCTCATCACACTGGCGATGCAGAGCACCAGCAGCATGGCGGCCACGATGGCCAGTATGATATTCGTCAGCTTGTCGTTGAGTTGCATATTTGGCTGCAAAGTTACGAAAAGTTGAGTGCAAAACAAAGAAACTCACAAAAATATTTTATTAATGCGTGTTAATCTGTGCTATCTGTGGCAGAAAAACGCTACCTTTGTAGCTTGAATGATTCACGACGAACTAAAATATCGCATCCGTCAGGCGCTGGGGCTGGAACCTACGCTGGAGCAGGAGCAGGCCATCGCGCTGTTCTCTGTATTTATGACAGACCGTTCTGAACAGGCGGCGATGATTCTGCGCGGTTCGGCAGGCACGGGTAAGACCACGCTGGCTGCCGCCATCGTCAAGGCGCTGGCAGCACTGAAGCAGAAACTCATTCTGCTGGCTCCCACAGGGCGCGCGGCGAAGGTGTTCTCGCTCTATGCTGCCCATCCTGCCTACACCATTCATCGACGTATCTATCGTCAGAAGACGGCTGCAGACCTCTCGTCGTTCAACCTGAGCACGAACCTGAATCGCGACACATTATTTATAATAGACGAGGCTTCGATGATTTCTAACCAGGGCTATGGCGAGTCGGCCTTTGGCAGCGGATGCCTCCTCGACGACCTCATGCAGTTTGTCTATAATGGTCAAAACTGTCGTATCCTGTTTATCGGCGACCGTGCCCAGCTGCCGCCAGTGGGTGAGTCTGAGAGCCCGGCACTTTCCGCCTCTGTCCTCCGTGGCTATGGCATGAAGGTCTATGAGTGCGACCTCAGTCAGGTGCTCCGCCAGAGTGAGGCGTCTGGGATACTGTGGAATGCAACGAGGATCAGGTCTCTTTCGAGGAGTCTCGAATATCCCCGGATCAAGACCAGCGATTTCAGCGATATCCAGGTGGTACCTGGCGACGAGCTCATCGAGACGCTTGCATCCAGCTACAGTCGTGTGGGGGTCGACGAGACGATGGTCGTCACCCGCAGCAACAAACGGGCGAATATCTACAATCTGGGTATTCGCAATACGGTGCTCGATCGTGAGGAAGAACTCTGTCGTGGTGACCAGCTCATCATCGTGAAGAATAACTATTTCTGGGCTGAAAAGATTACAGCCGACGTAAACAAGATGTCTTTCATCGCCAACGGCGACAGGGCTGTGGTACAGCGCATCAGGAACGTACACGCCCTTTATGGCTTCCGATTTGCGGAGGTTACCATGTCGTTCCCTGACTACGACGACTGCGAGCTTACGGCCACCGTGCTGCTCGACACGCTCTCCTCTGAGGCGCCAGCCCTTACCCACGAGCAACAGGAACAGCTCTACAATGCCGTGATGGAAGACTATGCCGATATCCCTCAGAAGGCCGAACGTGTAAAGAAACTCAAGGAAGACCGTTACTACAATGCCCTGCAGGTGAAGTTCGCTTATGCCGTCACCTGCCATAAGGCGCAGGGCGGACAGTGGGCTCATGTCTACCTCGACCAGGGCTATATGACTGACGACATGCTCACCCCCGACTACATCCACTGGCTCTATACCGCCATTACCCGTGCCACGGAAAAGCTATTTCTCGTGAACTGGCCAAAGAACCAGATAGAGAGGGGAGAGGAGTAAACAGTAAACGATGAACTATAAACTAAGAATTATGAACTCTGAACTAAATTAATTTTGGATAAAAAGTAAGTTGTTTGCAGATTTTTTTGTACCTTTGCAGTCAGAATACTAAAACAATGGATATGAAAAAAGTTTTCCTTATTTGTACATTGCTGTTGCTGGGAATGCAGCATGCCAGCGCAGAGGTGGATGAGAACTTCTACATCTACCTGTGTTTCGGGCAGTCTAACATGGAAGGCCAGGCGCAGCCAGAAACCGTCGACCAGAGTGTCGATCCGCGCTTTCAGATGATGGCCTGCACCGACTTTGCCAATCCAGCTCGTAAGATGGGCGAGTGGTACGACGCCACCCCGCCTCTGGTGCGTCAGTGGACGAAGATCGGTATGGCCGACTACTTCGGCCGTACGATGGTGGCTGCCTTGCCAGAGAATGTACGTGTGGGTGTGGTCGATGTAGCCATTGGCGGTGTTGATATCAAGGGCTTCATGTCGGAAGAGGTGGAAGCGTATCTCAAGACGGCAGAGAGCTGGATGAAGGATGCCTTCGCTGCCTACGACAACGATCTCTACAAGCGCCTCGTCGATATGGCAAAGATCGCTCAGCAGAGTGGTGTCATCAAGGGCATCCTGCTCCATCAGGGTGAGACCAACAATGGTCAGGACAGCTGGCGCGACAAGGTGAAGACCATCTACGACCGCCTGCTCACCGACCTGAACCTGAAGGCCGAGGATGTGCCTCTGTTTGCTGGCGAGACGGTGAATGCCGATGTGGGTGGCACCTGTTCGCTGCACAACACCGTCATCGCGCGTCTGCCCGAGACGATTCCCACGGCTCATGTGGTGAAGAGCAACGGCTGTCCCTGTGCATCAGATAATATCCACTTCACCGTCGCCGGCTATCGCACCATGGGTAAGCGCTATGCCTACGAGGCCTTGAAGGTGATGGGACTGGAGACGAAGGCTCAGGCCGACTATGCCTGGGGCGATGATCTGAAGAAAATATACCAGCTTACGAGTCTTGAACCCGTCGAAGATGTCACCCTCCGTGTGGGTGGCAGTAAGGTGCTTACCATCTGGGGAACCTTTGCTGACGGTCATCGCGAGAACCTCACCAATGAGTGCTCCCTCACCAGTAGTGAGTTCACCATCAGCGGCACTACCGTCTCTGCCTCTGCCGAGGGTCAGGGAACTGTCAAGGCCACCTATACCGACTTCCTTGGTACGGAGCACGAGCTGACCATCAATGTCAGCGCTGCCTCGACAGGACCTAATCAGGTGCTGGTGCTCAATAACCCCAACAAGGGCAGCAACCAGTGGGACAATGAGGCCATCGTGAAACTCGCCATCCCGATGGAGGCGGGCAAGAACTATGTCATCAAGGCCACCATGCGTGCCGACGATCCCAGCGACTTCGCCATCTGGCCGCGCTTCGACGCCAGCACCAACCGTGACCAGTGGGGCAACAGTGCAGACATACAGTATCTGGCTACACAAAACCTCACAACGCAGTTCCAAGAGTTTACCTGGACCTGTGCGGCCACCTATACTCACGATGTAATCATCTTCGCTATTGGAAAGATGGGCGGCAATATCTACCTCGACGACCTCTCCTGCATTGAACAGGGTGGCACAGAGGAGATGATTGCCAACGGCACCTTCGACTCTGACGACCTCTCTAACTGGTCCGTGCTCAGTTGGACCCGTCAGACGATGACGGTCGCTGAGGATGAAACGACGGATATCCGTACTGCAGTAAACGGAAAGTCGTCGACAGCTGCTGCCATCTACGACCTTCAGGGCCGTCGTGTAAAGAGCCTGCCTGCAAAGGGACTTTACATCATCGACGGGCGGAAGACCGTCGTCAGGTAGTTTCATGTTACAGGTTTCAAGTTTAGATATAGACGCAAGGATTCAACAATGATTAAGTCAACGATATGTGAAGAGGATGACCGCACGGTCATGTACTTTGAAGGATGGCTCGACACCTCTGAGGTGAAAAAGGCCAAGAAAGAGAAGGGTCCGCTGTTTGAGTGTAGTGATCGTCAAATCGTTCTCGACCTCAGTGGCCTCAAATATATATGCAGCGGTGGCCTCCGACTGTTTATCGAGTTGCTGAAGGATGGTCGCACTAAGGGCAACACGCTCACAGGTCTTAGTCCATACATCACGAAGGTGTTTGACGAGACAGGCTTTACACGGCTCTTTAAGATTGTCTGAATCATGGGGACAGGTTCATGACCTAGGCCTGGGTCAAGCAACCTGTCCCCGTGATTCATCACTTTTTGGACAGATTCTCAGGGTGTCCTACCCGTTTTGTCCACAATTGGGCTGTTTGTCGCAACAATTAGGTGTGCTTTTCTCGTTTTTTCGTTGTAAGTTCCGTTTAAATTGCGTATTTTTGCACGCAGAATAAGTAAAAATAAGGAATTATGTCATTAATCAAGAAACTGCAAATAGGCGACAATCGTTCTGGCAGATACACAAAGGAGTATCTGCTGACAGACTTCAAGTGCCTCACCCATCGATTGCATAATGAGTACAGGCCCGACTTCGATAAATATTGCGACAGCATCAACGTGACAGTCATTGCTCCAGGTCGCGAGGACATGCTGTTGTACGAGTGGTTCATCCGTCAGTCTACGCTGAGCGGCCGTCTGCTCATCCAGTTGCCGCCCAAGCCTAATCAGTCAGAGCCTGACACTCAGGAGATATTCTTTGAGGAGGCGAAGTGCTTCTCGTTTGAGGAGGAGTACCACATAGGCCGTAATCAGCGCCGCATGCTGCGCCTGCAGTTTGTGGCCGAGAAGGTCGACATCAACGGTGTCGTCTTTATGCGCTCTTAGCCTATGCATGGTAAGCACGTATAGCTACGTATTAACTAAGTAAAAAAAACAAATATGAGACAAATCAAATCTTGGATGATTGCCACCATCCTCGTAGCCTGTGGCACTGTGACCGTCATGTCGGGTTGTAAGAAAGCTGTCGCAAATGAAGATGCCCCTGTTCAGAAAGTGTCGAGTAAAGAACTGATACGTACCAGTCAGAGCTGGGACGGCGTGGAACTGCCCGACTACCTGCAGGGCCGCCCTGAGCTGGTGGCCGTGAAGTACGAGTTCCCCGCTGGACAGAAGCTTGGCTGGCACCACCACCCTGTGATGAACTATGGTGTGCTGGTGCAGGGCGAGCTGACCATCATCGGACAGGACGGCAAGGAAAAAACGGTGCATGAGGGCGAGGCTGTCGTAGAGATGGTGAACACTATCCACCACGGCGAGAACCGCGGCACGAAGCCCGTCATTCTCTACATGTTCTACCTCTCGCAGGAGGGATTGCCATTGGCCGTTCAGCACCCTGAGATTCCGTTGGATTAAACTATCCACGGATTATGGGGACAGACGGTTATATTATGCTGACGAGCTGCACCTCGATAGCTGAGAGCTTCCGCAACAACCTGATTGTGGAGGACCGCTACAGGATGATTCTCGACGGTCTGCAGGTGACGCTCGTCATCACATTCTTTGCGGCTATTCTGGGTACGCTGCTGGGCGGACTGGTGTGTTGGATGCGCATGAGCCGTCGGGCATGGCTGCGACAAGTGGCTAAGGTGTATATCGACCTGATGCGGGGCACGCCCGTGCTGGTGTTGCTCATGCTGATGTACTATGTGCTGATGGCACCTTTCGACACTACGGGTGTCGTGGTGGCCATCGTCACCTTCGCCATGAATACGGCGGCCTACATCAGTGAGATGCTCCGCACCACCATCCAGGGCATCGACCGCGGACAGACGGAGGCTGGTCTGGCACTGGGCTTCACCCCGAGGCAGACGTTCTTCCGGATTGTGCTGCCGCAGGTGGTCAAGGCCGTCATGCCCGTCTATCAGGGTGAGCTTATCAGTCTGCTGAAGGGCACGAGTATCGTGGGCTACATCGCCGTGACCGACATGACGCGTGCCTCCGACCTGATACGTTCCCGTACGTTCGACGCCTTCTTTCCCCTCATCCTTACGGCTATCATCTATTTTGTTGCGGCCTGGATTATCGGACTGCTGCTCCAGTCGCTGGTCAAGCGGCAGCGAATGAAGGCCATCGCAGCAGCCGTGTCGCTACTGATAGCAGGGATGCTGTGCTATGTGCCCACGCTGGTGGGTGGTGGTTCAGCCACTGCGTCAGGCACTTCTCCGGCCGATGTGCCTCCTGTCTTCAAGGCTTTGAAGGGCAAGCGCGTGGCCGTGATCATCGGTAGCATACAAGACATCGCTGTCACCGACATGGCTCCCGATGCCGACATTCAGCGCATGGCCACGATGACCGACCTGTTTGCGGCCTTGGAGAACGGCAAGGTGGATGTGGCGGGCAGCGAAAGCCTGACGCTGAACTTCTCGAGGGAGATCACCGACAAGGTGGACTCAGTGGGTGCCGGACTGGAGTCGATTCCCATAGGCGCCATCTTCAAGAAAGGCAACACCGCCCTGCAGCAGGACTTCAACCAGTTCCTGGCCGACATTCGCAGCGACGGCACCTACCAGAAAATCTACGACCACTGGCAGCAGTCTGAAGACCCCTCGGATCTCGACGTCCCCGAGCAGCGCGGCACGGGGCGCACCCTGCGCGTGGCCACCTATCCGGTCATGCCGCCGTTCAACTTCATCAATTCTGGTAAGATGTCGGGACTGGAGCCCGCCATCCTCACGGAGTGGGCCAACCGCCGCAACTGGCGGCTGGAGTTCCTCGTGATGGACTTTTCTGCACAGATTCCTGCCGTGCAGACGGGTAAGGCTGACATGGCCATGGGTGCTATTAGTGTCACCGAGGAGCGGCAGAAGCAGGTGCTCTTCTCCGACGGCTACGTGGAGTCGCATATCGTGCTCATCACCCGTAAGGGCGGGGTTGGAATACTCACCAACCCCTCGCAACCGACGGCTACGGAGTCCGACGGCAGCGTCTGGCCCTGGGTTGTGGGGCTCCTTATTATATTAATAGGTGGCGGTGCGTGGCTCTTCCTCCGCCGCAGTGCTGCCGGGTCATGGGGACAGGTTCATGGCCCAGGCTTGGGTCATGCTGCCAATCCCCATGCCCCCCTCCTCCGCATCTCCAATCTGCGGAAGAGTTACGGCACGCTCGACGTACTGCGCGGCATCACCGTCGACATCCGTCGCGGCGAGGTTATTTCCATCATCGGCCCCTCAGGTACGGGCAAGAGCACCTTCCTCCGGGCCCTCAACCTGCTCGATCCGCCCACCGGCGGCAGTATCGTCGTCGACGGCGAGAACATACTCGCCCGGGGCTACCCCGTCAACCACCTGCGGCAGAAGATGGGCATGGTGTTCCAGTCGTTTAATCTCTTCGAGCACAAGACGGTGCTGGAGAACGTCATCTTCGCCCCCTGTCAACTGCTCCGCCAACCCGAGGAGGAGGCACGGCGCGACGGATTGGCCCTGCTGCGCAAGGTGGGGCTGGCAGAGAAGGCCGACGTCTATCCGTCGAGCCTATCCGGCGGACAGAAGCAGCGCGTGGCCATCGCCCGCGCCCTGGCCATGAAGCCCGAGGTGATACTCTTCGATGAGCCCACCTCGGCCCTTGACCCGACGATGGTGGGCGAGGTGCTCAGCGTCATCCGCCAACTGGCCAACGAAGGGATGACCATGCTCATCGTCACCCACGAAATGAAGTTCGCCCACGACGTGTCGACCCGCATCTTTTTCATGTCGGGCGGCTACATCCATGAGGACGGCACGCCCGAACAGATATTCGGGGCCCCGATACACAGCGCCACCAAGGCCTTCATCCAGCGCATCCGCAAGGAGGTGTTCGAGATCGACGGGCCCGACTTCGACTTCCTCGGTATGCACTCCGCCGTCGGCGCCTTCTGCCACAAGTACGGCATCGCCGAAAAACAGGAGACGGCCGATCGACTGATCGACCAGATGCTCGACGGCCCAATGGCCCCGTACCGCCCCATCACCGTGCGCATCACCCACAGCGAGCAGTTGCTCCAGACCGCCCTCGACTTTATGGTAGAGCAGATGACCGCCACTCCGCTGGACGATGCCCAGCGGAGTGAACTCTCCGGGCAGTGCCGTCAGGTGGTGGAGGAGGAGACCAAGCGCGGCTTCCGTGTGAAACTGATTCTAAACTGAAATAAGCAATAATATAATTTATGGCATAAAGATAGAAAAAAAAGGAATCAATGATGATTTTGGGGTTTAATATCTATGTCCATCTGAAGTTAACGCCATTACAATAGCAGAAAACGATGTTGAAGGGACTAAGCGGCAATGCGCTGAAAGTGATAGCCATCATCGCCATGACGATCGACCATCTGGCATGGGTAGGCATCGAGACCTATGAGCAGGCGGAGACACCGCTCCAGATAGGTCTGCACTGCATCGGACGGTTGACGGCACCGATGATGATATTCTTCGTGGCCGAGGGCTATTACCATACGCACGACTTCTGCCGCTATCTGCGACGCCTGTTGATGCTGGCCGTAGTGAGCCACTTCGCTTTCTGCTACTTCAACATGTCGGGCTTTAACCCGCTGGATAACTTGCTTTTCAATGCCACGAGTATTGCCTGGCCGCTGCTCTGGGGACTGATACTGCTCCGGGTCTGGGACATGCCGCTGGCCCGATGGCTGCAGGTGGCTGTTACCCTGGTGGTCTGTCTGCTCACCTGCACCTCCGACTGGAGTTGTGCGGCCCCGCTGGCTATTCTCATGATAGGGCGGAACCGGGGCTGCTTCCACAAGCAGATGCTCTGGATGATGGCCATCATCTCGCTCTATGCCGTCGCCTTCTTCATTTTCCACAGCCCTACTTACGGCATGGTTCATCTGGCCTGCTGGCGAGATATGCTCTTGTTTGACTTATAGAAATTTCATATAATATAAAAAGGTGTAACTAAAAAGGTTGGAAAAGTATATGTGTAACAATTAATAAGATGCATAACAATTCAAAAACGAAACGACAATGAAAACGATGATGAATAGGGTGCTCGCCGCCATCTTCTGTATCCACTGCATAACTATATCCGCCGCATACAGCAACAACGACAACCCGTCGGACAGCGGCAAGAAGGAGTTGCGTATAGCCGTCGCCTGGCGGGCCGACACTGACAACGACTTCTGCACAAACATTGTCGAGGCTTTCCGTGAGGCGGGAGTCGAGGTGACGGTGCTGCCACAGGTGAAGGCCGGGTATCTTGACTACGACGGCAACGTCTTATCAACGGCATGCACCGACGCTGAGGGTATCGGCTATCTGAGCAATGCCAGCGGTGCGCTGGTACGCTCGCGACTTTATGATGACTCGAATGCGGCCGAAGTGCTGAAAGACGTGGACGGCGTAGTGTTTACCGGTGGCGAGGACATCTCCCCCACACTGCTGGCAGAACCGCAGGACTGGCATCACATCGAGGCCGAGATAGACTACAACGCCGCTCGCGACGTGTCGGACTTCCTGACCATGACCTACTGCCTCGACCACGACATCCCCCTCATCGGATTCTGCCGGGGAGCGCAGCTGTTGGGCGTGGTGTCTGGAGCCACCATCATTCAGGACATACCCACGTGGTTCGCCGCACAGGGACTGCCCTATCACTATGAGCACCGCCGCGAGAAGGCCGAAGGAGAAACCTACCGCGACTACACGCCGCACAATGTCACGTTGACCGACGGCTCGCTGCTGGCCCGCTACTTTGGCACGACAACGCTCACCGGCTGCCCCTCCTGGCACCACCAGGCCCTGCTCAGCACCGAGGGAACGCCCCTGCGCATCACTGCGACGACCGCCGTGTCGGGCATTGACATGATAGAGGGCATTGAGCGCACCGACAAGGAATGTGCCATCGGCATACAGTTCCATCCCGAAGCTGCCATCGTGAAGCACATCGGCAAGGGTCAGAACAACGCAAATGCTTCGCTGTTCATGACCTACGACGCGGCCATGCCTATCTTCCGTGCCTTCATCGGCGAGTGCAGGACATCTTCCCCATGACCTGCCGCATGACAACCCACTCGAATCAGCATAGACCAGTTTGTTTTCTGCCATAACATTACTTTTTAAATGGTTATTACTCTCTCTGTCGAAAGTTTGCCGTCAGCAAAGCGTCAGTTTGCCGTCAGGAAAGTCGAAGTTTGCCGTTAGGAAAGTCGAAGTCCGCTTACGGTTTTCTCTCCGTCCGCTGGCAGGTGTCTCATCGCCCTGTGACGGTTCGCTTTCGTTGTTGCAAAATTAGCATTTAGGCGAAGAATAACCTCGGAGAATACAAAAAATAACACCAGCTATTTTTCAAATCGCTGGAAACGCTGATTAAATTAATATGCATTAATAGTTTAGACGTCGATTCAAGACTTGTTGACATATGACAATCCCATTTTCAATAGTATGTTACATGTTACATGTTGCACTTCTCTTTATTTCAAATTACAAATTGCGCTCAAGACCGCAAATAAATTCGCATTCGTTTGACGTGATCGGAATTTTTTCACTATCTTTGCAGCCAAATAGGATATACGTATGAAGAAGCTGTTACACATGGTAGAAGAAGTACAGAGAATCGATCTGAACGACTATGTTCAGACGGGTGAGGGCGGGACGGCCCTCACCTATAACCATAAGGATGGCAAGACGCTGGCTAAACTGTTCATGCCCAGTATGGCCGCCGACAACGCTGTCAGGGAATTCCGCATCAACCAGGTGGTCTATGAGAGCGGGTTGCCCACACCGCAGCCTATCCGGCTGATTACCGACGGCGAGCGCTTCGGGGCGGAGTATGAACTGATCAGCCCCAAGCGTTCGTTCACTCGTATCATCTCGCAGGAACCCGATCAGCTGATGCCCCTCTCGGAGCGTTTCGCCCGGCTGGCCAAGCGCATTCATCAGACACCTGCCGACACGACGCGACTGCCTGACATGCGTGAGCTGGTGCGGGAGTGGATCGACCGGCTGGAGCAGTTCCCCGATGAACTCAAGCACCGTTTCCACCGTTTCATCGACGCCGTGCCCTCTACGCCTACCTGTCTGCACGGCGACCTCCACATCGGCAACATCATCACCGACGGACAGCGTGACCTCTGGATCGACGTGGGCGACTTTGCCTACGGTGTGCCCGAATGGGACCTCGGCATGATGTACTATTCTGCCAATTTCCTCAGTGCTGCGCGGGCCGACAGCATCTTCCATTTAGACAACGCTACGCTGCGGGCCCACTGGGATGCCTTCGCACCAGTCTATTATGGCACCGACTCTCGGGAAGTGCTGGATGCCGAAGTGAGGAAACTGCATCCCTACATCGCCGCGAAGTTGGCGTTTATTATCAGCAAGATGAGTGACGGCAAGCATGCCTTCAGCGGGCCGCTGCTGCAGATATTCGACAAATACTTACCAGAGTAAAGTGAAGAATGAAAAGAGATAAATTTGCTACTGCTATTGTTTTGTTTACGATGACGTTCTCCGCCCAAGTAGCCCACTCGCAGCGTGCCATCGCCTTTGAGGGCATCGAGAATGCCCGAGACATGGGCACGCTCGTGATGCACGACGGGCAGACTGTCCGTACGGGTATGCTCATCCGTAGCGGATGCCTGGCTAAAGCCACAGACAGTGACGTGGCTGTGCTGAAAGAGAAGTATCAGCTGAGCAACGTGTTCGACTTCCGCTTCGAGGCTGAGGCCAATGCCGCACCTGACCGCATCATCGACGGCGTCAGCTATACTCATCTCTCCACGCTTCCGAAGGCTTTCATCGAGGGCTTCGCTTCCTCGGGCCGTTCCGATACGGCCAGCGTGGATATGAAGGACATGGTGAAGGTTCTCATGAAGTATGCTTTTGATCCCAAAGCACAGACGATGGCCCGCAAGTTATATCCCGCCATCGTGACCGACAGTCTGGCTCAGTGCTACTACGGCACGTTCTTGCGCGGCGTGCTCCGTGCCAAGGGGGGCGTGCTCTGGCACTGCTCGCAGGGCAAGGACCGTGCCGGATGGGCATCGGCATTCCTACTGGCGGCTCTCGGAGCCGACAGGGAGGCCATCGTGGAGGACTTCGACCTCTCCAACCAGAGCTATGCCCGTCAGGTGGAGGCGATGACGGCAAAGGTGCGTGAGCAGGGTGGAGGGCAGGAGGCCGTAGCCTTCATCCGCGCCATGATTGGCGTGAGCCGAGAGAATTTCGAGACGACACTCGACCTGATAGATCAGAAGTATGGCTCGCTGTCTGATTATATCGAGAACCAGTTGGGCTTCTCGAAAGAGGAGCAACAGCAACTCAGGATGAAATATGCAATATACTAAACCAAGAGATTCTGGACTTAAAGAGCATTGACATCAATTCGTGGACTCAAGTGGGCGAAGGAGGAATAGGGAAGACGTATGTACATCCCGACAATCCCGACATCCTGCTGAAAGTGAACAGATCGTCGATGAGCGACGAACGTACGGTGAAGCGAGAAGTGGAAACCTCGCAGCACGTCTTCGGCCTGGGGTTGTCTACGCCACGTATGTTTGATATTGTTCGTGTGGGCGATGCCTACGGCTATACTTTCGAACGCATCAAAGGCAAGAAGTCGCTCTCCCGAATCTGTGCCGACGACCCCTCGCGCATCAGTGAGATCGCCGCCCTGCTGGCTTCTGAGGGTAGGAAGTTGCACGCTACGACCTGCGACACAGCTTTCTTCCCCAGCCACAAGGAGGGGGCACTGAAAGCTATCGGCGCTGCCGACTTCGCTGACGAAGCCGACAAACAGAAACTGCTGGCCTTTGTAGAAGGGTTGGACGATGCGCCCACCTGCCTTCACGGCGACTATCAGACGGGTAACTTGATTGTCTCGGGCGAAGGGAAACCTTACTGGATTGACTTGGGATGGTTCAGTCATGGCTTGCCCATGTTCGACATCGGCCACCTGTTCCTGATCACGCAGATATACTCGCAGTTTCAGCGCATGCGCGACATCATCCACATGAGCCGTGAACAGCTGCTGGCCTTCTGGGATGCCTTTGCCGCAGCTTACAGTGGCAATGCCGACCATGCGGCCTTCGATGCCGAGGCTGCCAGGTTCGCCGCGATAGACGTGTGTTACATTTCATACCAGGATCCTCGTCCTGAGGCCAACCAGATGTTTGGGCACGTGGTACACGAGCTGGTTGAGAAATACTATTAGAATATGGCCAACAAACCGTTAGACACCAGCCTGCTGGACCGCGCCATCATATTCGCAGTTCGTGCCCATGCCGGGACAGGGCGTCGCGGCAAGGGATTCCCCTATATCGTCCATCCTTTGGAGGCTGTGGAGATTGTGGCCACGATGACGCGCGACCAGGAGCTGCTGGCCGCAGCCGCGCTGCACGACACGGTGGAGGATACCGATGTGACCATTGAGCAGATCCGTGCCGAGTTCGGCGACCGTATCGCCTCGCTCGTGTCCTCAGAGAGCGATACCTTCGAAGCCGGCGTCAGCGAGGAGCAGAGCTGGCATGCCAGAAAGCAGGCCGCCATCGACCGTCTGGCCCGTGCCTCGCACGACGCGAAGATCGTGGCCCTGGGCGACAAACTCTCCAACATGCGGGCCATCGCCCGCGACTATGCCTGGCAGGGCGGTGCGCTCTGGAGTCTCTTCCACGCCAAGGACCCGAAGGACCACGAGTGGCACTACCTCGGCCTGGCCGCCTCGCTCAGCGAACTCTGCGACACGTTCGCCTACCGGGAGTTCGAGCAGCTTATCCGTCAGGTGTTTGGCCCCGCGTCTGGCGGCGTTACGGCCAGCGAGTGAGGGATAAGCGCTCAAGACCGCAAATAAAGTCGCATTCCTTTTGCATAATCGAAATTTTTCACTATCTTTGCAGCCAAATAGGGTAAAACGTGATGAAGAAGTTGTTACACATTTTGTTGTATGCGGCGGTGCTGGCAGTGGCTCAGTCGGCACGGGCGCAGAAGGACGAGACCATTGTGTTCACCCCCCAGTGGACGGCGCAAGCCCAGTTCGCCGGCTACTACGTGGCCGAGGCGAAGGGGTTCTACCGCGAAGCAGGGGTGAAGGTGAGAATTGAGCATCCGTCGGCCACGCAGCCAGCCATGACGCGCCTGCGCCGGAATGAGTGCCAGGCCACCACGCTGCAGCTTTGTCAGGCGCTGGAAATTATCGACGAAGGCATTCCCTTGGTGAACATTCTACAGACGTCGATGAACAATGCGATGGTCATTGTGTCGGCACGGGACAAGGACCCGCTGACGCAAAAGGGTGCCAAGGTCGGCATTTGGAGCGTCGGGTTCGGACAGTTGGCCATCTGCATGAGTATCAAGGACCATCTCGACTATGAGTGGGTGCGCTTTGCCCAAAACGTCAACCTGTTCGTGGCCGGTGCCCTCGATGCCACGCTCGCTATGAGTTACAACGAGTACTACCAACTGGTGCAGGCGGGCATCCGGATGACCGACAAGAACGTGTACCGCTTCTGCGACCACGGCTACAATGTGCAAGAGGACGGTGTGTATATGAGCCGCGATTACTACGCCACGCATAAGGAGCAGGCGCGCCGCTTCGCCCGGGCTAGCAGGAAAGGCTGGGAATGGGCCGCCGCACACCCCAAGGAGGCGCTCGACATCGTGATGGAGTACGTGGATAAGAACCACATCGCTACGAACCGCGTGATGCAGAAATTGATGCTGGAGGACGTGCTGCGCCTGCAGGTGGACCGTGAGTCGAAGAAACGCGAGTTCCGCCTACGCCCCGACATGGTGCGCCAGGCCAGCCGACTGATGGTGGAAAACCAGATGCTGGGCCGCGAAGTGGCATACGAAGAACTTGTAAGTAAAGAGTGAAGAATTTGCTACCGCTCAAAGCTCAATGCTCAAAGCTCAAAGCTCAATATTTAATGTTCTATGAATAAAATCATCGCTTATATCCGTCGGAAGCTATCGGTGAGAGTCAGCCTGTGGGTGGTATTCTTTGCCGCCGTCATCTTCAACATCGCCCTTGGCTTCCTGTTCTTCCAGGCCCGCGAGGCCGTGCGTCAGGAGGCTGTCAGCCGCGCCACGCAGATACTCGACAAGACATCGCTTCGCGTCGACAGTATCCTTAACCGCGTGGAGGTGGCCTCGAACATGACCCGTTGGCTTGTGGAGCGCCATCCCGACAAGGCCGACTCGATGTTCGTCTACAGCCGGGGCATGCTGCAGAACAACCCTGATTTCTACAATTGCTCCATCGCCTTCGAACCCTACTACTTCAGGGACAAAGGCCGCTATTTCTCGGCCTACACAAAACATGTCGGCGACTCGTTGCGCACCATGCAGGGCGGTAGCGACCACTACCAGTACTTCTTTGTGGACTGGTATCTCATGCCTCAACTGCTGGAGAAACCGTGCTGGACGGAGCCGTATATGGATTTCGACGTGCCCACCAACTCCAGCGAGATGGTAACCAGTTACTGCCAGTCACTCAAGAACAAGCAGGGCCAGGTGATAGGCGTCATCAATACCAGCCTCTCTATCAGCTGGCTCTCGCAGACCATCTCGGCCGTGAAGCCCTATCCCAACTCGTACAGCATCATGATAGGTCGTGGCGGCACCTACTTTGTGCATCCCGACACGACGAAGATTACCCGCCAGACCATCTTCACCCAGACATTGGAGCAGCCCGACACAGCCCTCGCAGCCCTCGGCTATGCCATGCAGCGTGGCGAGGAAGGCATGAAGGAGATGAGCCTCAGTGGCGAGGATTGCCTCGTGTTCTACAAACCCCTCGGGCAGACAGGCTGTTCGATGGCCATCGTTTGTCCTGAGAGCGACATCTTCAGCGGCTTCGACCGCCTACGCCACACGATCATGGCCATCATCACCATCGGCCTGCTGCTGATGCTCTATTTCTTTATCCGCATCATCACCCGTGAGCTGAAGCCGCTCCGTCGTCTGGCCAAGGAAGCTGAGACCATCGCCTCGGGACAGTTCGATGCCGAGCTGCCCGACTTCCAGCGTGTCGACGAGATAGGCCAGCTGAGCCACTCGTTTGGGAACATGCAGCAGTCGCTCGTGAAATACATCGAAGAGCTGAAGAGCACCACCATCCAGAAAGCGTCGATAGAGCGCGACCTGAAGGTGGCCAGCGACATACAGATGGGCATGCTGCCAGAGAAGTTCCCCTCGCGCGACGATCGTGATGACGTGCAACTCTACGCCTCGCTTACTCCTGCCAAGCAGGTGGGAGGCGACCTCTTCGACTTCTACTTCCGCGACGAGAAACTCTTCTTCTGTATCGGCGACGTCTCGGGCAAGGGCATACCCGCCTCTCTCTTCATGGCCCTCACACGTTCTGCCTTCCGCACCGTGTCGGCTCATGAGTCGATGCCCGGCCGCATCGTGACGACAATGAACAAGACCATAGCCGACATGAACAAACAGTTTATGTTCGTCACGCTCTTCGTTGGCGTGCTCGACCTGCCCACTGGCCGACTACACTATTGTAATGCTGGCCATGACGCTCCCCTGCTCGTCGGCGCAGGTGTAGGCAGGCTGCCCTGTATACCGAATGTACCAGTTGGCTTCTTCCCTGCATGGGATTACGTGCCGCAAGAGGCTCAGATCTTCACTGGCACCACTATCTTCCTCTTCACCGACGGACTCACAGAAGCAATGGATGCTGACCAAAACCAGTTCCAGATGGAGCGTGTCAACGACGTGGCCTCCCAGGCACTCAGCAATCAGCAGCAGGAGCCCCGACAGCTCATCGCCAGGATGACCGAGGCTGTCCACAAGTTCGTGGGCGATGCCGAGCAGAGTGACGACCTTACCATGATGGCTATACAATATATCCGTCAGCAGCGCGACATAAAGATGCGTAGGAGCCTCGTGCTTCCCAATGACACGCAGGAGGTGCCGCGTCTCAATGCCTTCGTCGAAGAGGTGTGCCGTAACACGGGTTTTGACGAGGATACCGTCGCGAAGATCAAGGTGGCCGTCGAGGAGGCTGTGGTCAACGTCATGAAATATGCCTACCCAGAGGGACAAAGCGGCGATGTGACCATCGAGGCTGCTTCAAACGACCTACGGCTGAAGTTTACCATCATCGACAGCGGCAAACCCTTCGACCCCACCGTACAGACCGCCGTCGACACCACGCTTCCGGCCAAGGAGCGGGAAATCGGTGGACTGGGCATACACATCATCCGTCAGAACATGGACTCCATCAACTACGAGCGGATGGACAACCTGAACGTGCTGACCTTGAGGAAGGACATTAATCAGATTACAGAGAACTAAGCATAGAATTCAGAAACATTAAAGGTTTAAAACTATGAATATAAGAATAGAAGAGATCGACAACAGCGTGGTGGCTTTCCTGGAGGGAAGCCTTGACACTGCTGCCGCCCCAGAGGCTGAAAAAGAATTGAGTCCCCTGAACGGTGTAGAGGGTAAGGATATCATCATCGACTGTACGGGACTCGAGTATATTGCTTCAGCCGGTCTGCGCATCTTCCTCGGCATTCTTCAGAGTGCCCAGGAGAAGAACGGGCATGTCTATATCAAAGGCATCAATGATAAGGTACGTGCCATCTTCACCATCACGGGCTTCAGCAATATCTTCGAGTTCGTGTGAGAATAGGGGAATAGGAAAACTGAAAAGTTGAGCATCTGATGGGAAATCAAGTACAACTGGACCCGCATGGCGAGATGCTGTTGCGCCAGTACCGCGAGTTGCGCCCCACGCTGCAGCAATTGGCCGATGAAGCCTGCAGCCTGTTGCGTCAGGCTCTGAAGGAGCAGGGCATCTACGTCACCGCTATCGAGCATCGCGTGAAGACGGAGAAGTCGCTCAGGGGGAAGTTGGAACTGAAGGGAGCGAAATACAAGAGTATCGACGATGTCACCGACCTTGTGGGCCTTCGTGTTATCACGTTCTATACCGACGATGTCGACAAGGTGGCGGTCGTCGCAAAAGGCTTGTTCGATATCGACTGGCAGGAGAGTGTCGACAAGCGCAAGCTGCATCAGCTGGACTCCTTCGGCTACAACTCCCTGCATTACATCTGTCGGCTTAGGGAGGGGGATGCTATCTCTGCAACCAAGAATCCGCGTTTCGAATTGCAGATGCGCACAGCCTTGCAGCACGTATGGTCGACTATTGAGCACGACACTGGCTACAAGGGCGACGTGAAGATTCCCCGTGAATACCTGCGGCAGTTTAATCGTCTGGCAGGGATGATGGAACTGATGGACGACGAGTTCAGCCGTCTACGCGTGGTGCTTACCGACTACCGCCGACAGACGCTGGCCTTGGTAAAGAGTGGGCAGCTTGACGATGTGCCGTTGTCGCGCGACACGTTCCGCAACTATCTCGAGCTGAAGCCTTTCGATCACCTGAATAAGCGTATCGCTGCCGTCAATCAGGCAGAGGTCTTCCCCGTGTCTATGATGTCTTATCTGCCTGTGCTTGAATCCTTCGGACTGGAGACCCTTGGCCAGGTGCAACACTTCATCGACGAGAATAGCGACGATGCCTACCAGCTGGCACTCTCCCAGCTCGCTATCACCGACCTCGACATCCTCTCGTCGAACACGGCCCTGCAGTACCTCTGTCTGGTGTATGTGCTGAAGCACGATGGCGGGCGCGATGGCCTCAAGGCTCTCTACGACATCATCAACGGCGAGAATGATGCCAACGGCATGGTGGCCGAGCTGATGTTCAGCCAGGCTCTGACCCTGCCCTTTATGAATAAAGGAAAAATGTAAATCAACATGAATAGATATTATGAACAAGAATGAGAAATTTGTCATCACCATCAACCGTGAAGTCGGATCGGGTGGACGTACGGTTGGCCGCAAATTGGCCGAGGAGTTAGGCGTGAAGTATTTCGACAAGGCTGTCATCGACGGATTGACACATAAGTTCGGCCTCTCGCCAGAGCGCATTGAGGAAATCAAGGCACAGAAGAAATCGTGGTGGAACGATATCAACAACTACTACCACACGCTCGTCAACAGTGCCAGCCAGCCCATGGAGACGGAGGTAAAGCTTGATAACGCCACCATGTTCGAGACAGAGAAGCGCATCCTGCAGGAACTGGCCGCGCAGACATCCTGTGTCGTGGCAGGCCGCACGGGCTTTATGGTGTTTCGCCAGTGGCCCAACCATCTGAGCGTCTTCATCCAGGCGTCGATGGAGCACCGCATCCAGCGCGTCATGCACCGTCAGAACGTCAGTGAGCAGGAGGCCCGCGACATCATCGAGAAGATGGATGCCACCCGTGAGGCATACATCAGGAAGTATGAGGACACCTCACGCTATGACACCCGCAACTACCAGCTCGTCTTGTCGATGGACGACCTGAGCGAGGACGATGCCGTGGAGGTCATCAAGGCCTATATCGACCGCACCAGCAAGTAATTTTACGACGATGACGAGACTAGAACTAAAAGTGGAAATGGGCGAGGTGAGGCGTGCCAGGGCGTTTGCACTCTCCGTAGCCGATGATGCTGGTCTTGACGAGCGTCAGGTATGGCAAAGACAAGAATGATGGTAAAGCAGGTGCTCATGAGAATCATGAGCATCGTTACCCTGGTGAGTTTGACAATGGCAGAGTTAGAAGACTTCAGCCGCGTGACAAGAATCGGTGGCGGCCTCGTAGGCAACAGCTACTACTCTTCCGAGACATAGACGCAGCCACTCCGGTAAAGAGACCGTTATCCTTTAAAGAATGAGGATGTGTTCTCAAACAGGGCGCATCCTCTTTTTTTGCGCCTAAAAAGACCGGTTTTGGACAGAAACAGGCGGTGCTTTGCCGTTTTGTCCAAAGACAAGTTCTTGAATCAGGTTGCCCCTCGCTACGGCTATGAGTTCCTTGCCGTTGAGAACAACGAGGTACTTAACGGCCATCTGAATCTGACGGAA